>JAJDCT010000069.1 GCA_029260695.1 Phycisphaeraceae bacterium | reverse complement strand
GCGTCGGCGTACACTTTCGTCGAGCCCCTGCGTGGACGTATCAACCGGGTCGTACTGATCGGCCCGTCACACCGCGTGGCGTTTGCCGGCCTGGCGGGCAGCTCGGCCGCGGCGTTTGATACGCCCCTGGGCGCTGTCCCGGTAGACGTCGCCACCACCCGAACACTCACGCAAACCCCGGGTATGCATATCCATGACCCCGCCCACGCGCCCGAGCACGGGCTGGAGGTCCACCTGCCTCTGCTGATTAACGCGATCGGCAATGCAGACGAGCCCGGCTGCGTGGGGTTCAGTATCGTCCCACTGTTATTTGGGGATGTGGATGACGCACTCGTTGCCGAGGTACTGGGGCCGTTCCTTGATGATGAAAAAACACTCACCGTCATCTCAAGTGACCTTTCACACTATAACGATTACCCCACCGCGTCCCAGCTAGACCGCGGCACCGCCGACGCGATCGTTGACCGTCGGCCCGAATTCATCACACCCGACAGGGCCTGCGGGCATACCTCTATACGGGCACTGCTGGCGTGCGCTCTTGCCCGTGGTCTCGGTGTGACCGAGGTGGATTTACGAAACTCCGGCGACACGGCCGGGCCCCGCGATAGCGTCGTCGGATACGGCGCCTTTCTCCTACGCTGAGCAGCCTATGACGCTCCAACCAATACCAACACGGGACCGTGCCACATTGATCGAAGTTGCCCGCGCATCGATCAGCCACGGATTGTCGCACCGTGAGCCCATGGCTGTGGACCCGGATGGATTCGACGGGGCCTTGGCGCTACCCGGCGCGTCCTTCGTCACACTGAAAATAGAGGGTAAGCTCCGAGGCTGCATCGGTCGGATGGAGGCGAACGGTCCGTTAGTCTGCGGTGTTTCTCATAACGCTTACGCCGCCGCGTTTGAAGACCCACGGTTCGACCCGTTGACCGGGCAGGAGTTTGCGCGGATCGACGTACATATATCCGTGCTATCCCCGGCAATCCCAATGGATTTTGAAAGCGAAGATGATCTGTTGCAGCAGTTACGTCCGGGTGTGGACGGGTTGGTTTTAGAGGCGGGGTGTTGCCGTGGCACGTTCCTCCCGGCCGTGTGGCACACCCTCCCCGAGCCGCGCGAGTTCCTCGATCAGCTAAAGGTCAAAGCAGGCCTGAGCCCGGACGCCTGGCCCGAAGATGCGCGCGTCCTGAGGTACACCTGCGAGTCGATCGGGGAAGACCCGGCTGGCTCAAGTGATGGCTAGGGGTCATGTGCTCAAACCGCCGACGCCTTGTGCCCTGACGGATATCACATAATTCATGCCTGGTAATTATTTCGACCGCGTTTTCAACCCGGCTCGTCACTCCTTCGACAGGTTCTGAATAAATTTGCCTACCAGATTAAGTGTCGATTTTTCGTGCATCCAGGCGTTGTCGTTGTGTTCCAGGTGAAACGGGTACGTGGTCGCAACCACCATCATGTCCAGGTCATCCAGAAGGACGATCAGTTGGCCGCCGTGCCCCCAGGCCAAGTTGAATCGGCGGTCGCCGACCGTCGCGGACCACCACTGATAGCCGTACCCCAGCTCGCGGAAGTACGGGCCCGCATGGTTCACCTTGTCCCTGGTGACCCAGGCATCCGGCGAGTAATCCTGCAGGGATGCTTCGATCCAGTCGGCGGGGATGATCTGCTTGCCCTCGAAACGGCCTTCGTTCAGATACAGCAAGCCGAACCTGGCCATATCACGGGCCGACATGTACAGGTCTCCGCAGCCGTTGTTATGGCCGTGTGCATCGGTGCCCCAATCGCCCGGCTCCACGCCGATCGGCTCAAAGAGATTCTCTTGGGCGAACGACTTGAGGTCTGTTCCACTCACCCGTGACACAATAATCCCCAGCCAGTTGGATGACAGGTTGCTGTAATTGAACTGCGTCCCCGGATCCCCGAGCAACGGGATGATCTCGATGTCATCGACATATTGTCCCGTCAGTATCCGTTCCCAATGAGCAGGATCCATCTCCTCCCAGGGATAGCCGGCCCGCATCTGAAGCAGATCCCGGATCGTGATCTGCTGCTTTCTTGAATCCGTAATCTTCTCGGAAACCTCCGGGAAGAATTCGACCATCGTCTGATCCACGCTTGACAGAAGACTCTGCTCCAACGCGATCCCGGTCAACGCTGAGGTATAACTCTTCGTCACCGACTGCACCCGGTTCTTCTGATCGATCGACCCGTCATTGAAGTATTTTTCAGCGATCAGCTGGCCGTTCTTGATGACCAGCAAGCTGTAGAGTTTGGGCATGTGTGCCGCATCGAGATAAAGCTCCGCCACAAGCTGCGGGTCCAGTCCCTGCTCCATGGGCGTTGACGCAGGCCAATCCTCTCTCGTTAGCGGCGCGTATTCAACCGCTTGAAGTTCCTCCGAACCGGCCCGAAGTATCTGTACGATCTTTGGACGGGTTGCCTTGATCTGCTCGTAATCCAGTTGCAATCCCAGCGGCCCAAGGCCCTGTGCCAGGCTGTCGTACACCCCTTTGGCTTCATCGAAAGGCGCGGCCACGGCATCCGACGGCGTGTTCCCGAAGTTGTCCCTTAGATGCCTGTCCGCTCCGTGGTCCAACAGGGCCTGGACGATCTCGGTACGGCAAAGCAGAGCGGCGCTATGAAGCGGCGTCGCCCCAAGGCTGCTTGTGACCTCCAGGTCGGCCCCGGCTTCAATCAAAGCGATGGCCACGTCGGTCTTCCCAAATACCGATGCAATAGTCAGCGGACTGGACCCATACGCATCCTTCTGATTCAGGTCCGAGCCCGCCTTGATGTGCTCGCGTATGGCGTCAACATTTCCTTGGAGGGCTGCCGTATGGAGGCTGGCAACCGGGGCCGGGTTCTCCTGCCCGCAAACCGTAAACGGCGCAACGAGTGTGACAACGAGCACGGCCAAAATATGATTCTTCATCGTGACGTCCTTTCGAGAGGGGGATCTCAAACCTCGCCAAGCAGAGTCATCCTGGCATTGACTGGACAAAGCCACAGCTGAAACCATCCCTATTGACCTCTCCCGGCATGGCCAACGGATCTTTGGATTTATAGTATAAGGATTTATCCATCTGAATACATGCGCGGAAGGCATATTTCAGGCCAAGTTAGAAAACAAATAGGCGGATTCCCCCGAGAGCCCTGGCGTCTTGGAGGCCACATCGAGATGCTTTTAGATCGGATCGACGCGGTGTAAATCGCTGGCTGGCCCAGCAATAGCCCCTGGGTCAGCCGCCGCTATCTGCGTGGTCCAGAAGGGTGCTCAGGCCAGGGCGGAAGACGACTTTGTCATCGACGACAAGCAGTTTTTCGTCCAGGAACATCTGCACCGCGTCGGACAGGACCCGGCCTTCGAGCTGTTGGCCCTTGGTGCGCACGTCGGCGGCGGTGTCTTTGCCGACCTCGATGTGGAAGACGTCCTGCAAGACGATCGGGCCTTCGTCCAGGTCCTCGGTAACGAAGTGGGCGGTACAGCCTGTGACGCGCACGCCCTGCTCCCAGGCCTGGTGGTAGGGCTTGGCACCGGGGAAGTACGGCAGCAGAGAGGGGTGGATATTGATGATCTTGTGACGGTAGGCCTTGACCATATCCGGCGGTACGATCTGCATGTAGCGCGCCAACACCACCAGGTCGGGCTTGTATTCCTCGAGCTGATCCATCATCCACTTGAAGTGTGCGGGCTTATTGTCTTTCGCCGTCAGATGTGCGAAAGGCAGGCCCGCCGCTTTGGCGATCGGCTCGAGGTCCGGGTGGTTGCCCAGCACACACACCAGCTCGCCCCGGCAGCGGTTGGCCTGGAAGTCTTCGATGATCCGATCGAGGCAGTGGGCCTCCTTGCTGACCAGCACCGCGACACGCTTGGGCTTGCCCCGGTCGTGCAGCGCAACGCGGACCTGCATCTGGATCTGACTGCCCAGTTCCAATAAGCCGGTGATCAGCTCGTCCAGACTCACACTCAGGTCCGAGAGATCCACCAGCATGTCCATGATGAACCGGCCACGGGTGACCTGCTGCTCGATGTCAAGGATGTTCACACCCAACTCGGCGAGGTGGGTGGCAAACTTGGCGACCACCGCCTTCTGGTCCTGGCCAACAACACTGACAACGGCTTTGACTTGAGGCATATCCAATCTTTCTTTACTGCGTCCCTAACGCCTGGTCGAACGCTTCACCGACCCGGTCAGCGAAGTCAACTTCTTCGACGTCCTCCGCCACACCCGACTGATCCGCCAACGCAGAGGCATTCTCCACGACTTTCAATAGGTCGGCTTCGCTTGGGCTGGGCTTGAATCGCCACTCGTCGGCATTCGTCTTAACCAGGACCGGGTCCAGGGCCTGCCTGACCTGGGTTTGATCGATCTGCCCCTCGAGCACGCCGTGGGCCACTCGGTTGAGCGCCTGCTTTGCGTCGGCCTTGTCGTCATCGCTCAAGGAAGAAGATTCGACCATGGCGGACCCGACATGTTGAGCCATCCCCGCGACGATCAGGCCTTCGACGTTCACCGCCTCCATCGCGCTGGCTATCTGCTCGAGGGTGATCTTTCCGTCCGCAAAATCCTGCTTAATCTGGTCCACACGGGCGGTGATCGCCTGCTTCTGATCATCGGGGAGGCTGGACTGCTCGACCGCCTGATTGACCGCGGCCGCTACACCCGACGACGCCAATGACCGCCAGTTCCTGGCGACGAACCACCCCCCGATCACCAGCAGGATAATGACAACCAGCGCGGCGATCCCACAGCCGATCGCGATCTTCCCGCAGCCGCCAGACGATTTAGGTGTACCCTGATCCATTGTCGGCCCCTTTCCGCTTGATGTGACCTAACCCTCTACGAGTCCCAAGGCACCTATTAGAATCGATTTCCCTCGTTGGTGATAGCCCACGACCAAGACTCTGGCCCCGGCAACCCGCCGTCGCATCGGCTACAATAACCCGCCCAATCGGCTATGCCGACACCCCAATTATCAAGGAACACACGATGCCCGAGGGTATGAGCTTTGATCTTGTTGTCATCGGTGGCGGGCCTGGCGGCTACGTCGGTGCGATCCGGGCCGCCCAGCTGGGGTTGAAAGTCGCTTGTATCGAGCGTGACAAGCTAGGCGGCGTCTGCCTGAACTACGGCTGCATCCCGACCAAGGCCCTGCTCGCCGGGGCGGAGTTCTACAGCCACCTCAAGCACGAGGCGGGCAACTGGGGCATCCAGGCCGACAACATCCGTCACAACTGGGAGAAGGTCATCCAGCGATCCCGCGGGGTGGCTGGGCAGTTGAACAAGGGCGTGCACTTCCTTTTTAAGAAGAACAAGATCACCCACATCGAGGGGCACGCCTTCATCCCCGCCGCCGGGTCGGTGCAGGTGTTCGACAAAGACGATGTGGATCGTAAAGGCAAGCCCTCCCAAACGCTCACCGCAAAAAACATCCTGATCGCCACCGGTGCATATCCTCGGGAGATGCCGGGTGCGCCGTTCGATGGCGACAAGATCATCGCCGCCAAGGAAGCCATGATGATGGCCGAGCAGCCCAAGAAGCTGCTGATCGTTGGGTCCGGCGCGATCGGGATGGAGTTCGCGTATTTCTACAACGCCTTCGGCACCGAAGTCACCGTCATCGAGATGCTAGACCGGCTGATGCCGATCGAAGACGGCGAGGTATCCAAGGAGATCGCCAAGGCGTTCAAGAAACAGGGCATCAAGACCCTCCCTGGTCACAAAACACTGTCGCTTGAAACCACCAAGGCCGGCATCAAGGCCGTGGTCGCGCCGACGAACAACGAATCCAAGACCCAGACCATCGAGGCGGACAAGGTCCTGGTCGCCATCGGGGTCAAGGGCCGGTACGACGGGCTGTTCGACGAATCGCTTGGGCTGGTTATTTTCAAGGACCACATCAAGGTCGAGAAACACACCTACGGCACAAACATCCCCGGCATCTACGCCGTGGGCGACGTGATCGGCCCGCCGTGGTTGGCGCACGTCGCCAGTGAGGAAGCCATCGTCTGCGTCGAGCTGCTGGCCGGCCACCACGCCACGCCCATCGATTATGACTCCGTCCCCGGCTGCACCTACTGCCACCCCCAGGTCGCCTCCATCGGCTTGACCGAAGAGGCCTGCAAGGACAAGGGCATCGACTACACCGTCGGCAAGTTCCCCTTCGCCGCCTCCGGTAAGGCCCAAGCACTCGGGCAGACACAGGGCTTCACCAAGATCATCACCGACAAGAAGCACGGCGAGATCCTCGGCGCCCACATGATCGGCGAGAACGTCACCGAACTCATCGCCGAGATGGGTTTAGCCAGACGCCTGGAAGCCACCGGCGCCGAGATCACCGCCACCATGCACGCCCACCCGACCCTGAGCGAGGCCGTCATGGAAGCTGCGCTTGGGACCGAGGGCAGGATGATCCATTCGTAAGACTCCCTGGCCAAATTGCCTAAAGGCACATCTGTGAGGCCATGATGATGAATTCATTAGAACGTAATGGCTATGCCTTGGCGCCTGACGTGTTCAGCGCTGACTGTGTGGTAGATCTTCTAGCCATCATAGAGCCCTATTGCCAGGCGAAGTTCGAGGATTCCGGTCGGTCTGTTCACGCGATCCGTAACCTATTTGATGTTCTCCCGGTATTGTCAGATGTGGCCGCCTTACCCGATATCCGCAAACTGATTGAACCCGTACTCGGACAAGAAGCCTTCGTTGTCCGTGCGATTTTCTTCGACAAACTCCCGGGTGCCAACTGGAAGGTTTCTTGGCATCAAGACCAAACGATTGCCGTCAAAGATCGGATAGATGTGCCCGGATTCGGGCCATGGTCGGTTAAAGAGAGTGTTCAGCACGTCGAACCCCCTGTATCAATCCTGGAAAATATGCTGACAGTTCGTATCCATCTTGACGACTGCGGCGAGGATAACGGTCCACTACGGGTGATTCCAGGTTCACATAGACTTGGCAGATTAATGGTTACGGATACAAACCGGCTTAAAAAATCAACCGACGAAATAGCATGCACAGTCAAAGCTGGTGGAGTCGTTCTGATGCGCCCCTTGGTATTGCATGCTTCATCACCTTCAGTAAGGTCTAAACACCGCCGGGTCATCCATATCGAGTTCGCAAACACCGGTTTGCCCGGTGGACTGTCTTGGGCAGCCCCGACAGCTCCAGCCAATCCGGTGTGACTGGGATTCTTTAGAATAGCTACTCATGCCCAAGCGCCCCACACTCGAAGACCGGCTGGCCGAGCTGGACGCGTTGCGTGCCGAGCCGAAAGCGGAAGCGACGGCCAAGGTGTTAGGGCATGCGCTGGGGTTGAAGAGCAATTTCATTGTGGCGCGTGCGGCGGAGTTGGTGGGGGAGTTTGAGCTGCGCGACCTTTGTGATGCGATGGTGTCGGCGTTTGATCGGCTGATCGATGCTGCGCATGAGGCGGACAAGGGGTGCCGGGCGAAGACGGCGTTGGCGGAGGCTTTGCAGCGGTTGAATGCGGGGGAAGACCGGGGGTTCCTGCGGGGCGCGCGTCACGTTCAGATGGAGCCGGTGTGGGGCGGGCGGGTCGATACGGCCGGGGGTTTGCGGAGCGCGTCGGCGATCGGGCTGGTGCGTATGAACCATCCACAGAGTCTGCTGGTGTTGGCCGACCTGTTGGCGGACCCGTTGCCCCCGGTGCGTTGCGATGCTGCGAGGACCCTTGCGTATCGGGGTGCGGCGGACGGTGTGCCGTTATTAAGGATGCGTGTGCGGGTCGGGGACGAGGAGCCGAACGTCCTGACCGAGTGCATGCTCGCGATGCTGCGGTTGGATGCCGGGGCTTCACTTGAATTGGTGGACGAGATATTCCAAGGCCCGGACCCGTTGTTGTCGGAGTCGGCGGCGTTGGCGGTTGGCCAGTCCCGGGTGCCGCAGGGTTTCGATCTGCTACGGCAATGGTGGAATCAGTCTGAGGACCGAGACCTGCGCAAAACAATTGTGCTGGCGATCGCGATGCTCAGGCAGGACGACGCCACGGCCTACCTTGTCACACAGGTCGGGCAGGGCCGATTCGAAGACGCCTGTGATGCGGTTGATGCCCTGGGTATTTACCGGCACGACCAGGCTGTGCGCGAACGGGTTCTGGACGCGGCCAAATCCCACGCGGACAGCGACCTGTTGCCGTATGCCAGGAAAGTGTTTGAAAAAGGGGCCGACAGCGGGGGCTGATCGGGATATCATCACTGTGTTCAAATACACCGAACGCCACATACAAGAGATTAACTATGGTCCTGACCCCTTCCACGATGATGAAACTCGGCTCGCCTGCCCCCGGCTTTTCACTGCCTGACACGGATGGCCGCACGGTGTCCCTAGATGATTTCAAAGACGCCAAGGCGTTGCTGGTCATGTTCATCTGCAACCACTGCCCGTTTGTCGTGCACGTCGCGGACGAGCTTGCTCGGCTGGGCAAGGAATATCAACCCAAAGGTGTGGCGGTGGTGGCGATCAACTCAAACAACATCGAGAGCCACCCGGCTGACAGCCCGGAGAAGATGAAGGCGTCCAAGGCCGAGCACGGGTACACGTTCCCCTACCTGTTTGACGAAACACAGGCGGTGGCCAAGGAATACACCGCGGCATGTACGCCGGACTTATTTCTATTCGATGCGGGTCACAAGCTGTTCTATCGGGGTCAGCTCGACGATACCCGGCCAACCAGGATCAGTTCAGGGAACTACGACTCCGGGCGGGACCAGGCCAATGGCGCAGATTTAAGAGCGGCGTTGGACGCGTTGTTGGCGGGGCTTCCGAGACCGGCGGATCAGAGGCCATCAATAGGCTGCAACATCAAATGGAAGCCCGGGAACGAGCCGGACTACTTCGGGGGGTAGCTGGTCAACCGCGAGACGCAATGGTCACGAAGATAGAACAAGAGGATGGGCCGCAAATGAACGCGTATGAACGCAAATATTGGGATCGCTGAAGCAGGGTCTGTATCTGCGGGAACACTCTTCTTATTCGCGTTTACTGGCGTTATTTCGCGGCCTATCTTTCGTATCAATTACCTTTTCTTCGCAATCATCGGGTTTGGTATGAGGTTACATTGACTAGCTTGCAGATTATCGAGGCGAGTGCGGCACTGGTTTTTGCGTGCGCGTTGCAGGGGGCGGTGGGGTTTGGGGCGGGTTTGTTTGCGATCCCGTTGATGGTGTGGGCGGGGGTGGACCTGCCGTCGGCGATCGCGGTGACGTTGGGTGGGGTGTTGGTGCAGACCGCGTGGAACCTGTACCGATACCGAGACCATGTGCGTGTGCGTGATACGTTGCCGTTGTTTTTTATCCGGGTTCTGACGCTGCCGGTGGGGATCGCGTTGCTGGGTGTGTTGGTGACGTTTGGGCAGGCGCGGGTGAAGCAGGCGATCGGTGCGATGCTGTTACTGGTTCTGGCGTTGCAGTGGGCGTCAAAGGTCAAGCCCCGGGAGCGGGTGGGGCATGGGTGGACGTTGTTGGCCGGGTGCGCCAGTGGGTTAACTGCTGGGCTGGTGGGGATGGGCGGTCCGCCGGTGGTGCTGTGGGTGATGGCGCACGATTGGCCGGCGAAGAAGGCGCGGGCCTTCCTGTGGGCGACATTTCTGATGCTGGCGCCGGTGAATGCGGCGCTGCTGGTTTACAAATTCGGTAGTGAGATGTGGGGGCCGACGCTGCTTGGGATTTGCCTGGCTCCGCTGGTGGTGGTGGGTTCGGAAGCGGGGATGCGGGCCGGGGCATTGATGTCTCGGCACCGCTTGCGAGCGGCGGCGTTTGGGCTGCTGTTACTGCTAGCCTTGGTGTCGGTGCTGGGACCGTTGCTAGGTGTCTAGGGGTAGAGCCAGCACAAAGCCTTTCGTAGACGTACAATCCGGGTATCACCGAAGCCCCACGAAGGTCCGCCGTCAGCATGGCCAAAGCAACCCCCCGTTCGACAGGCAAGAAGACCCCGGTCAAGGCGGCCAAGCGGCCACGCAAAAAGTCGAAGGCCCCGGCTTCATCCACGAAAAAAACCAATCCAACGGACACACCCACAGAGGCCCCGGCTCAGGACAAGCCCTCGGCTGTCGCGGCCCGTCGGGTTGAACCGCTGTTGATGGAGATCGCCTGGGAGGTCTGCAACCAGGTCGGGGGGATCTACACGGTGTTGCGGTCTAAGGTGCCAAGCATGGTCAGCCGGTGGGGGAGCCGGTACTGCCTGGTCGGGCCTTACAACCCGAATACCGCGGAAGTCGAGTTCGAGCCCGCCCCACTGGTCGGCGCGGTTGGCCAGGCGGTCAAGCGGCTTCAGGAGATGGGCTACGTCGCGCACTACGGGCGTTGGCTGGTCAGTGGTCGGCCACACGTCGTGCTCCTGGACACCTCGTCGGTTGGCGGGGTACTCAACGAAGTCAAGCACCGCATCTGGACCGACCACGGCGTACCGTCGAGCAATGAGCAAAATTTCAATCAAGCTGTGGCGTTCGGTGAGATGTGCCGAGTCCTCTTGTCTATGCTCAGCCAGAAAGAGTCGCAGCGCCGTCAACTGCTGGCGCACTTCCATGAATGGCAGGCGGGCCTGGCGATCCCGATGCTCCGCCGGGATAACTGGCCCGGCTCGCTGATCTTCACGACCCACGCGACCCTGATCGGACGGTATCTGGCGACAAGCAATGCGTCGTTCTACGAACACCTGCCTTTCCTGGACGGCGACCAGGAGGCGAAAAACTTCAACGTTCAGTCCCAGCACATGATCGAGAAGGCGGCGGCGCACGGGTCACATGTGTTCACGACGGTCTCAGACGTCACCGCCCAGGAGTGCACGCACCTGCTGGGCAGAACGCCCGACACGCTGCTACCCAACGGGCTGAACATCCACCGATTCACCGCGACTCACGAATTCCAGACGCTGCACGAGACATACAAGCAACGCCTGCACGAGTTCACCATCGGGCACTTCTTCCCCAGCTACAACTTCGACCTGGACAACACCCTCTACATGTTCACTTCGGGGAGGTACGAGTACCTGAACAAGGGTATGGACGTGACGATCGAGGCTTTGGCCCGGCTGAACCACCGGCTGCGCGAGACGGCCAGCCCGGTCACGGTCGTTTGCTTCATCATCACCAAGGCGCCGTTCAAGAGCATCAACGTCAAGGCCCTGCAGACCCGGGCGATGCTCAATGAGTTCCGCACCGCCGCGGACGCGATCAAAGAAGACATCGGCGACCGCCTGTTCCGCGAAGCCACTTCCGGGACGATCCCGGACCTGAATTCGCTGATGGAAGACTACTGGCGTCTGCGTCTACGGCGTGCGATCCACGCCTGGAAAAGCAATACCCCACCGTCCATCGTCACCCACGACCTGATCGACGACGCGGATGATCCGGTGCTGAACAAGCTGCGTAGCTGTCAGCTATTCAACCTCGAGAGCGACCCGGTCAAGGTCGTCTTCCACCCGGACTTCGTACAGGCCACCAACCCGCTGTTTGGGATGGAGTACGACCAGTTTGTCCGTGGATGTCACCTGGGTGTGTTCCCCAGCTACTACGAGCCTTGGGGTTATACGCCTTTGGAGTCGATCGCATTGGGTGTCCCGGCGGTGACCAGCGACCTGTCGGGGTTCGGGTCGTATCTCAAGCAACTGATGCCCGACCACGCCTCGAAGGGCATCTACGTCGTCCCCCGCCGACATAGCGACTTCAACCGCGCCTCGGAAGAGTTGACCGATCGCCTGTTCCGGTTTGCTTCCCTCAGTCGGCGCGACCGTGTCGTGTTGCGCAACTCGGTTGAATCATTCAGTGAGCACTTCGACTGGCACAGCCTCGGCCGACGCTACCACGAGACCCACGATCTGGCACTGGATCGGGTGGGCGGGTAGAACAAATACGTCCAACTGTTTGTTTATTGCACTACAGTGGAGTGCCAGACCGTTTCTCTTTGAGCCCGCAGAGAACGGGCCAACCCCTCTGCTGAGGGCCCATAGCGGCTGTACTCAAATACTTACCTATCCTATTAGTGTTGGTGCCCATTCGGGTAACATCATTATTTAGTAATCGGTCCACGGCATCTGGTCGATATATATAACGTTCGGGAACGGGCGGTTTATGATCTGATCTTGTGCTACGTGAGGCACCGAAGATCAATCGTAACAGTTCACTCCATCCCTCGTATCTGTTCTGGGAGTGGTGAGCCGTTTACGCCAGATCACCAAAATTGAGGGGGACGTATGTCTCAACC
>JAJDCT010000068.1 GCA_029260695.1 Phycisphaeraceae bacterium | reverse complement strand
CCGAACCCCTCCGGCTCCTGATAGATCGTGCCCTGAGTTAATGTCAGCAACAAGACAGCGCCGGTCCAATCACTCGTGGTGGTAACTTCGAGGTCGGAGGTGGTGAATCCGGTTAGTGCCGCGGTGTTATCGACTGAGACGAACTGCGAACTGATCGAGCCGGACATCAGCAGGCGTGGTTCAAGTGGTTGAAACGTAGGGCGATCAATGTCTGATGATTGCCGGTAGGCCTTTGTGTTGGTTTGTGATAATGACCGGAATGCGCCACGGAGGCGTGTTTGGACCTGACGGGATAACCACTTATTCAAAACTAACTCCTTGTGACGTTGTTGTCTCCGCCATCATTGTCCGTCCTATAACACCACCCTGGGCAAGCCGGGATTTTATTCGTCGAATGAGCATATCGGCGGGAGGGAAGTGCCCTTGCAGGTATTTAGTAAAAAGCGACAAATATTGACTGTTTCATATGGGGGCTTTTCCGGTCAGTGAAACTAGGCACCTTATGGTGTGGGGATAGGCTCTTAGGCCTGCTATTCAGTGCATCTGCGGGGCTAGAGGAGATTCTTCGCATGTTGTAAGGCGGGGTGTCAGGCCCATTGCGAGAACGCGCTGGGGCACGGCAACAATGAACCGCATGGAAGCGGGATCTGGAGGCGATACGGTCGCACTATAAGTGCGGACGGACCCACGGGGGCCAGGATTCGTTGTCAAGGTTTAGGATTTATCCTCGGGTGGAAGGCGATCCGGATTTGAACGGTGTCCTGTTGCGCGATCGGTTACCGATTACACCTCCCACAAGCCCAGCAGCGGGCCGGCGGGTTGTTTATCCAGGTTGAGCTCGGCGGGGAGTGCGGTGGCGCTTTGGAAGGTGGTGTTGTTCATCCGCCAGACGGTGTTGGCGCCGGTGGTGGTGTTACGCCAGAGGATGTCCGCCAGGCCGTCACCGGAGTAGTCAGCGATGCCTGCGATCTTCCAGGCGAGGTTTTTGACTTTCTTGATGGCGGCGCTGGATTGGAAGGTGGTGTCGTTCATCTGCCAGGCGGTGTTGCGTCCGTCCTTGCTGTTGCGCCAGAGGATGTCGGCTTTGCCGTCGCCGGTCATGTCGGCAACGCCGGCCGCCTGCCAGTCGAGGTTTCTCAGGCGTTTGACACCGGTGTTGCTCTGGAAGGTGGTGCCATCCATCTCCCAGACGGAGTTGCGTCCGTTGCGTGTGTTGCGCCAGAAGATGTCGGGCTTGCCGTCGCCGGTCATGTCGGCAACCCCCCCGACCTGTGAGCCGAGGTTGGTCTGGGCCTGTAGTGGGATCGCTCTTAGGAAGGTGGTGTCGTCCATCTCCCAGACGGTGTTGCGGCCGTCGGTGGAGTTGCGCCAGAGCAAGTCGTTCTTGCCGTCGGCTGTGAAGTCGGCTGTGCCGACGAGCTTCCACTTGGTGTTTTTGAGGCGTTTGACAGCGGTTTCGAGTTGGAAGGTGGTGTCGCTGAATTGCCAGACGGCGTTGCGTCCGTTGCGTGTGTTGTGCCAGAAGATGTCGGGCTTGCCGTCACCGGTGAGGTCGCCGGCGACCGCGGCGGGTGGTGGAGGCGGTGCGGCGAGTTCGCCGTTGGTAAACGAGCCGGAGTCGGAGAAGACGTTCGAGCCGACACCGATGACCTTGAAGGCCCAGGTCCCCACCGCGTCGTCTGAAAGGGTGAACCTGCCGATGGAGAAGGTCCCGATGTCATTCAGAGCGATATCAGACCAGGAGGCATCGATCTCTACGGTGTCGAACTTCAGGACATCCCCCCCGACGTCACCTGCGGCACCGACGAAAGTAACGGTATTTCCATTGCTGGTGAGATAGGTGTCAAACTCAGAAGTGGGGAACGCGCCGAATCCTGCGGGGTCTGTGGGGCCCAGGGTCGAGCCGGCTTGCCCGAAGCCGTCGGGTTCCTGGAAGATCGATCCTTGCGTGAGCTCAATCAGGAGTGCTGTGGCGGTCCAGTCGACGGTGGAAGTGACTTGCAGGTCTGCGGTCTTGAACCCGGTGAGGGCGGAGGTGTTGTCCACCGAGATGAACTCGGCGCAGAGCGTGCCTGAGAGCAGGAGCCGTGGCTCCAGCGTTTCCAGGCCGGTCGGTCGATTTGTGGGGTGTGACTCGCCGCCGGATGTCGATCGGTACTTATAGATCATGAGTTTTCCCTTGCTCCTCTCGCAGTGGGTCGGCCGGTTTAATCCAGCACGTCCGAATTATTGCTGCGCAACGCGTTGATATCAAGCCTGAACCTGCAGATGTTGATGCCGGGGCCTGTAAAGGCGGTTTTTGTCCCTACGATCCTCATGACCGGTCTATCCTGACGGGTACTCGCTTTGGGCCCCAGTTGCCGGGCAGTTTTTCGAAGACACCCGGGACGGCGTATCCGCAGGAAGAACAACGGTGCTGGTCCAGGCAATATTCCCCCAGATGATACCCATTGCGTTCGATTAACACTTGGCCACATCCGGGGCAGTAGGTGCTCTCTCGCCTGACATCGTGGACGTTGCCGAGGTAGGCGTACCGGATGCCGGCGTCCAGCGCGGTCTGCCGCGCCCGGATGAGTGTTTCGTGCGGCGTCCTTGGCGTGTCTTTCATCCTGAAGTCCGGGTGGAAAGCGGAGAAATGAATGGGAACGTCCGGCCCGAGTTTTTCGACGATCCAATCACACATCGCGGCCAGCTCTTTGGGCGAGTCGTTTTCGCCTGGGATCACAAGCGTGGTGATCTCCAGCCAGACATCGGTTTCATGTTTGAGGTAGATCAGCGTATCAAGGACGGGCTGTAACTGGGTCTGGGTGAGTTTGCGGTAGAAGGTTTCGCTGAAGGCTTTGAGGTCGACGTTGGCGGCGTCGATGTAGCGGAAGAACTCGGCGCGTGGCTCGGGGCTGATGTACCCGGCGGTGACGGCGACGGTCTTGATGCCTTGTTGGTGCGCGGCGGTTGCGATGTCGATGGCGTACTCGGCCCAGATCACCGGGTCGTTGTAGGTGAACGCGATGCTGTGGCAGCCTGAATTTTTTGCTGCGTCCGCGATGGCATCGGGGTCGGCCAGTGAGCCGAGCGTGTCCATCTCCCGGCTCTTTGAGATATCCCAGTTCTGGCAGAACTTGCACCCCAGGTTGCACCCGGCGGTGCCCAGGGAGAGCACGGATGTCCCGGGCAGGAAGTGGGCCAGCGGTTTTTTCTCGATCGGGTCGATGCAGAAGCCACTGCTTCGGCCGTAGGTCGTGAGGACCAACTCCCCGCCTACGTTTGCGCGGACAAAGCAAAAGCCGCGGCTGGCTTCGGGGATCTGGCATTCGCGCGGGCACAAAGTACAGACGACTTTGCCCGTTTGTGGGTGGGTGTGCCACCACCTTGCTTTGTATTCGCTCTGGCTGGCCATGTTGCCCCTAATAGGTAGTGACTGGGGCGGACACCATGAAGGCAGTTGATTATACCGGTGAAACAGGGTTTCAGGCGGCCGATATTCTTGATTTGCGGGTAGAAAACCGGTGTTGGCGCGCCTAGTATGACATTCTGCCAGTCCTAGCCCACCTCGGAGTTTTACCGCATGGTCAAGATAGACGACGCACCGGACCTTAACGGCCGATCTTTACTCAGAGGTGATACCGTCACGACGGTCGGGGGTGGGACCACAGGCAAGGTCAAGGACATAGTCAGCGACGAGGGGGCCTTGTTTGTGGAGGTTCGGCCTATGTATCAGTCTGCTGGGAAGGGGGTCTGGCACGCAGCGGACCGGCTGCTTTGGCTGTCCCGGCCCAAGGTCAAGGCCGCCAAGCCCGATCAGCCCGGTTCTGACCCGCGGAAAGCCGGCCGTATCCCGGTTGAAACGGCTGCTAAGTCACCGAAAACTAAGAAGTAACCTACCGCCATCGGGTTGCTGGGTTAGATAACTTCAAAAAAGACCCATTTTAACTTTGTTACCGGGCCTTACCGCAGGTAGCATATACCCCTCCAAATTAGACCGACCATCCTTTGCCGTTCGCCTAGCCTTCATCCGTGAGAGCCGGGCTGATAGGCGGGGCAGACATCGTTCAGGGTACCGATGCATCACAGTCGCCACTACAACACACGACGCAGACGCCCGCTTAGCCTAGGCGAGGTGGGTGTATTTGCGTTGCTGGTCTTGGCTCTGTCTTTACTGGCGATGCACAAGCCGGGCAGTGGGGGCGCCGGTGCGGCGGCGATTGCCAACCCTAGCGGGCTGTCGCTGATGAACGTCCATGCCGCGGACCCATCTGCTGGGGTCGACACGGCGGCCGGTGTGGTGACCGCACACGCGCCTGTGCAACCGCAGGCCGGCCTGCTCATCGAAGACGCCGTTGAAATCATTCCTGCCGATGCCTCTGATGAGCGTCCGATGTTTGATGGCCGACCGCTTAGGCGTGTCAGGCAAATGACCATGTTGACGACTGCCTACAGCCCGGACGCGCGGTCCTGCGGCAAGTGGGCTGACGGTTACACCGCCAGTGGGTACAGCGTGTGGACCAACGGCATGAAGCTCGTCGCCGCTGACACGAAGGTCCTGCCCTTCGGTGCGCTGGTGAGCATACCCGGCTACAACGGTGGCCGGCCCGTCCCGGTTCTGGACCGAGGCGGGAAGATCAAGGGCAACCGTCTGGACCTGCTCTACCCGACCCACGAGATCGCCCGGCAATGGGGCGCTCAGCGGCTGACGGTAGATGTGTGGGAGTACGCCGACTGATTCTGTCGGCGTTCGGCGGGTCAACGCGATCGGGTGGGGGTGGTTACCGAGGGTGATTAAGAATCAGGGTGTTGTTTTTAGGATAGATAACGTGTACGAATTAGCGAGGCGTCCTCCTTTGTGGGGGTTGCCTTTTTGGATTGTCATCTTTTAATTGAAAGGTCAGGGAATGAAGAAGAGAATCATGATGGTAGCGGGGTCGTTTGTGATGACCGCGGCGTGTGTGTCGATGTCTGCGTTCGGTGAGGCGGAGGCCGTGGCCGATGCTGCCGCGGCCGCGGCGAGCGACGTGGCGGTGGAAGCCGCCGAAGACGCTGCGAACGAAGCCGCGGAGCAGGCGATCGATGAGGCGGCGGGTGGATCGGTCGAAGCCGCTGTGCAGACCGTGGACGAGGCTGCCGAATCGGTTCAGGAAGCGGTCGCGACCGTTGAGGGTATTGGCGAGGAACTGGGTGTAGCTGACGAAGCTGCCGGAGATATCGCGGGTGAGTTGGCCCAGGATGTTGCTGGCGAAGCGGCTGGGGAAGTGGCGGAGGCGCCCGCCGATCAGGCGGAGGGTTATTCGCCCGACGCCATGGCTGCATGGTTAGCCATGAGTCAGCCCGGTGAGCACCACAGTAACCTCGAAGGGTTCGTCGGGCAGTGGGACGTCACCGTGCAGTACTGGATGGCTCCGGGGATGCCCCCACAGGTCAACCAGGGCACCAGCGAGATCCAGTGGATCCTCGATGGCCGGTTTATCCAGGAAAACTTCCAGAGCCTCATGCAGATGGATGACCAGCCGCAGACGTTCAGGGGCTTTGGCCTGACCGGCTACGACAACGCCAAGCAGCAGTACATCGGCATCTGGGCGGACACCATGTCCACCACGGTCATCGAATCTACCGGGCAGATCGACGAGAGCACCGGCGGGCTGGTCCTGATCAGTGAGCTCGAAGACCCGATGACCGGCGAACCCACCTCGATGCGCACCGTGTTCACTGCGGTTGGTGACGACGAGTTGTTGATGGAGGCGTTCAAGCCGCTGGGCGATCAGGATTTCAAGTGTCTGGAAATTACGTACACGCGCAAGCCGTGACGCGTGTGACTTTGGCCGATTAGCGTCGTACGATAGTCACCGCGGGGTCCGAAACCCGCGGCGACTATCGCCGGCGTGTGGCACCGCGCGGTGCATTCATTAAGCTATGGTTCACCCTTCTCCTCACCGGGGTCCCTCATTGGTACATACCTTGGGTCAGTTCGGCCAGCCGCCCGGAGGTCTTCAGGACGTCGATGCGGCGCAGCTGCTGATCCTCCTTGGGTTGTTTCTGCTGTCGGTCGGCATTTTTGTGTTTTCCATCGTCGTCATCTGTCTGAATCTTGGCGCGGTCAAGCGTAGCTGGCGTGTGGGGATGGCCGTGGGCGCGGTGTTGTTGGTGATCATGGGCGCGTCGGCCGTGGCGTCGGTGGCGTTGATGGATGTAGAGCAGCTGCTCCTGTCGCGTGGCGGTACGGACAATGTTCCGCTGTGGGCGATCTACATCGTCATCGCAATGGTGGCGTTGGTGGCCTTGCTGTTCAAGTCGGGCTGGTATGTGCTGGTGTTTTCCGCCGGTGTCGGGGAGTGGGGCCGGGCCGGGCTCCCCGGGTACGCGCTGTTGATCGGGGGTGATCGTCGTGCGTGGTCAGGTATCTGGCTGGGGGCGGTATTTGGAGTTTTCGCGGGGGCGGCCAGCGCTGCGGCGATGATCTGGCTGGAAATCGGTATGGGGCCGATGCTCAGCGATTATCTATCGATGTTCTCGGGCCTGGAGGACCTGCCCTGGCCGGTGTCGATGCTGCTGTTTTTTGTGATGGTGCTGGGCCCAGCGATAACCGAGGAATTGACTTTCCGTGGGCTGATGCTGGGTTTTTTGATTCGTATTTTTGGCCATGGCCGGTTAGCCGTGACGCTGTCGATCGTCTGCGTCTCGCTGCTGTGGGCTCTGCTGCACATCCCCAATACAGATATGCCGTTCACGAAATGTCTTCAGATCTTCCTGATCGGCCTGGTGCTGGGCGAGTTGGCTCGCCGCCGGGGCGTGGAGTCCGCGATCGCGGGCCACGTGATGCTCAACCTGGTCGCGGTTGTGGTCGGTGTCTTTTGGGGTTGATGCCGGCCTGACTCATGCCCGGTCCGGTGCGACGTGTTTGAGCAGGTCGTCGATCAATTCGTCGAGCCCGCCTTCGAGGACGACCAGTCGGCCGGCGGTGGCGAGTGTTGCCAACCCGTGCAGTGCGATCCAGAACCGCCCGGCCCGGGAGCGGCTTTCGCGGTCGAGGTTGTCGCCTTCGTAGCCCTCGCAGGAGAGCCTGCTCTTGACCCTGTCGAAGAGGTGTTGGAAGCCGCCGTGCAGGAGGTCTTTGTCGTCGTCTGACATGAAGTGGTCGAACATCAGCCGGTAGAGGTTGGGGTTCTCCATCGCGAAGCGCAGGTAAGCGCGTGCGCCACCTCGCCAACCCTCAGCGGTGCCCAAGGTGGAGTTTTCTGCGCATCCACTATTGAGTTTTTCGAATCCCTGCCGGACCATCTCCCGGTGGAGGCCTTGCTGCCCGTCGATATAGGTGTACAGGGTCATGGCCCCGACGCCCAGCTTGCCGGCGACGGCGCGCATCGTGACGGCGGGGAGCCCCTTTTGATGCAAGAGTTTCAAGGCGGTCTGCGTGATTAACTCTCGTCGCTGTTCCTGATCGGCCTGGTGCCACCGCCGGGTGGGGGGGCGGGTCGTCTTGGTTGGTGGGGGCTTGGTCATGGTGGCGGCTGGATGAAGCGGGTCGGTGTTGCCTTGGGTTTGCGGCCTTGGGGGTTGACCTTCCGGGACGGGGGGCTTACACTTCCCAATCTATCGTACAGCGTACGATATCGCAACCCCTGGCCTTTTTTTGGCTCCGCTATGGCTGATAAACGCTCACTTAGATCGATTGTGGTGCCGGTGATCTCATTCCTGGCAGGTTTCCTGACGTGGATTTTATGGATGACGATGTCGGGTGCCGGGGGCGCACCGGTGGGCGGTGCGGAGGGTGGTCCACCGGGGGGCGGGCCGATGGGGATGTTCCCCGCGACCGTGCGAGTGGCTGATGCCGTGTCCGAGCAGCTAAGGCCCAGGACCGCGGTGGTCGGTCGGCTGCGTGAGGTCCGGCGTGCGACGGTGGCTGCGGAGGTCGAGGGCAAGGTGCTGGCGGTCCCGGTGCGCGAGGGCGATCCGGTGGTCGGTGGCGAGACGGTGCTGGCCGAGATCGATGGCGTATGGGCGGGGTTGGACCTTGCGCGGACCCAGGCGGAGGTGGCCGCGGCGCAGGCGACGCTGGACCAGTCCGTGCTGGACGTTTCATACCTCGAGCAACTATTGGATGCGCAGTCGGCCAAGCCAAAAGAAGTCGATGACATGCGGGCGCAGGTCTCATCGGACCGTGCCCGGCTAAGCGCCGCGATCGCGGAACTCGACCGTGTGAAGAAAGAGGTCGAGCGTCTGGTGGTGCTTGCGCCGTTTGACGGTTTCGTGACACGGAAGGTCACAGAGGTCGGTCAGTGGGTCGCGCCGGGCGACGAGATCGTGGAGGTGATTTCGCTAGGTCAGGTCGATGCCGAGGCCGACGTCCCCGAGCATGTGATCGACCTTATCCACCTGGGCGATACCGCAGAGGTGGTGATCGAGCCTTTGGGTCTGCCGGTGCGGGGCGTTGTCGCGGTGATCAATCCCAGCGGCGGCAACTCGGCGCGGACGTTCCCGGTGAAGGTCAGGCTGGACGACCAGGGCGGTCGGCTCAAGGCGGGGATGAGCGTGACTGTCTGGCTTCCTGTTGGGCCCGAGGCGGAGTATTTAACCGTTCCCCGCGACGCGGTGTCTTACGGTGCGGATAGTCAGAGTGTCTGGGTCGCCTTGCCTGGCGAGGCGGCGGAGCCTGAAGACGGCAAGCCGCCGATGCCAACGGCTGAGAAGGTCGCGGTCCGTGTGCTGTTTGGTGAAGGTGATCGTGTCGCGGTCCAGCCGTTGACGGACCACGGACGCGAAGCATTAACCGAGGGTGCGGTGGTGGTGGTTGAAGGCTCTGAGGGCCTCGCGCCCGGGCAGCCGTTGGTGTATGCCGATGCGCCGCAACCGGTGGAATGAACAGGCCAAAGGTGGGCAGCCACAATCGATCGGACGCGACAGGTCGCGGCGCTTCGTAAAACCATAACCCCCGAATTCCGAACCGCGAACTCCGAACCCCGAACCGCCAACCCCGAACCCCAACCCCAACCCCAACCTCAACCTCAACCTTGAACTTCGAACTCGGACTCTCATGGACATCATCCGCTTCGCCATCAATAACCCCGTGAAGGTCGCGGTCGGCGTGCTGCTGACGCTGCTGTTTGGGCTGTTGTCGTTGGTGACGATCCCGATTCAACTCACCCCGAACGTCGACAAGCCGGCGCTGACTGTCAACACCAGTTGGACAGGTCGCAGCCCCGAGGAGATCGAGACCGAGATTATTCAGGAGCAGGAAGACAAGCTCAAGAGCGTGACGAACCTGAGCAAGATGACCGCCACGGCGAATCAGGGTAACGGCGAAATCAAGTTGGAGTTCTACGTCGGCACGGATATGAACCGTGCACGTCAGGAGGTTTCGGACAAACTGCGGGAGGTGCCTGCCTACCCCGATGATGTGGATGAGCCGGTGATCGCCACGGGCGAGACCGACGGCGAGAAGGCGATCGCCTGGCTGATCATCACCAGCGACGAGCCGGGGTTCGATGTAGAAAGTATCGGCGATCAGGTCGAGGACCGGGTCAAGCCGTTCCTTGAAACCATCGAAGGCGTGACACAGGTGAACGTCTACGGCGGCCGCGATCGTCAGGTACATATCCAGATCGACCCGCGTGAGTTGGCCCAGCGTGGCGTGACGTTTAACACGCTGGTTGGTGCGATTCAGGGCGAGAACGTCAACGTGTCTGCCGGGGAGTTGCCCGAGGGCCGGCTTGACATCCGTGTGCGGACGGTCGCGCAGTACGACAACGTCGAGGACGTGTTGAACACGGTGGTGATGGACACCGACTCGGGGCCTGTGCGTGTCCGGGACCTTGGCGATGTGGAGGAGACACTGGAGAAGCGTCGGTCGTTCGTGCGTTCCAGGGGCGAGCCCGGCCTGGCGTTGCCGATCTTCCGCGAGGCCGGCTCGAACGTGATGAGCGTGATGGCCGAGGTACACAAACGGATCGAGGTGATCAACCGCGACATCCTCCCGACGCTGGGCCCGAAGCTGAAGATGGTGCAGGTTTACGATGAGACGGATTACATCGAGCAGGCGATCGCACTGGTGAGCAACAACCTCTGGCTGGGCGGGACGCTTGCCGGGCTTGTGTTGCTTTTATTCCTGCGGACGATTCGGCCGACGGTGGTGGTGGCGATGTCGATCCCGATCTCGATCGTGGGGACGTTCGTGGTGATGACGGTGGCGGGGCGTAACCTGAACGTGATCAGTTTGGCGGGGCTTGCTTTCGCTGTGGGGATGGTGGTGGACGCGGCGATCGTGGTGCTCGAAAACATCGATCGGCACCTGTCGATGGGCAAGCCGGTGAGGGTGGCGGCGTACGAGGCGGCGCGGGAGGTCTGGGGCGCGATCCTGGCGTCGACGCTGACGACGGTGGCGGTGTTTGTCCCGGTGATCTTCATGGAGGAGGAGGCGGGGCAGTTGTTCCGTGACATCGCGATCGCGATCTGCGCGGCGGTGATCCTGTCGCTGATTGTTTCGGTGTCGGTGATCCCCACGGCGTCGGCCCGGTATCTTAAAGCCCACGATGATGAACCCGATACGGGCTCGTTCAAGGAGCGTGCCCGGGGGCTGTTCGGGTTGACAGGCATCTTGACTGCGGTGACCGGGTGGTACGCCGAGCTGATCTACCGGATGACCGCGCCGACCGCTGGGCGCGTGTTTCAGCGTGTGGCGGTGGTCGCGGTGATGACGGTGCTGTCGTTGGGCGGCGCCTGGTTGTTGATGCCGCCGACCAGCTACCTGCCTGCGGGTAACAAGAACCTGGTGTTTGGGATCATGCGGACGCCTCCGGGGTACAACATCGATCAGAACAGCAAGATCGGCGAGCACATGGAGGCGAGGCTTAAGCCGTATTGGCAAGCCAAGACGCAGGCGGACTTGGGCGCTTTGACAGACAAGGGTGAACTGCCGCCGGTGATACACCCGTTTTCACATCAGCCGGTGTTGGATATCCCGCCGATCAGTAACTTCTTTTTCGTGTCATTTGGATCGGTGTTCTACGGCGCGATGAGCGCGGACGATCAGAACGTCGGGCCGATCGGAGGTTTATTGATGTGGGCGGGCTCGGGGGTCCCGGCTTCCATGGGGTTGGCGGCTCAACAGGGGCTGTTCGGACGAGATCTGCTCGGAGGGAATACGATCGACATCGAGGTTATCGGCGCAGACTTGGATCTGATCCGGCAGGACGCTATGGCACTTGAGGACGAATTCAAGTCTATGTACATGGTCAGTCCCGAACCGGGTAACTACGACAAGCCCGGCCGGGAGGCGCAGCTGCGGGTCGACTTCGTCAAGTCAAGTGCCTTGGGTATCCAGGCCGGCGCACTGGGGATGGCGGTGCAGGGGCTTGTCGACGGGGTGACTATCGGCGACTACCGCATGGACGGGGACAATGTCGATCTCTTACTGATCCGGCATCCGGACCTGCCGCTTGACTCGGACTCGCTGGAGATGGTGCCGATCGCCTATCACGACCGGGATGGCGAGCCTGGGATCGTGCCGTTGTCCCATGTTGCTGATGTGGTCCAGACGCAGTCGCCCCAGCAGATCCTGCGGATCAACTACCAGCGGGCGGTGAAGCTATCGCTGAGCGCCCCCGAGGGCGTGCCGCTTGAGCAGATGACCCGGGAGGTCCAGGCGACCATCGACCGGATGAAAGATGATGGCGATCTGTCTGTCCAGGGCTCGGTCACCCTCTCCGGCACGGCGGACAAGCTCACCCAGGTCCGGGCGGCACTGCTGGGGGAATGGCACGGCTGGTCCAGCGAAAGCTTCTATAGCCTACTGACCAGTCGGATGTTCCTGGCCCTGCTGGTGACGTTTCTGCTGATGGCGGCGTTGTTTGAGAGCTTCCTCTACCCCATGGTCATCATGTTCAGCGTCCCGCTGGCGACGATCGGGGGCTTCATCGGGCTGGCACTGGTCCACGCGGTCGACGATACCCAACAACTGGACACCCTGACGATGCTGGGGTTTGTGATCCTGATCGGGATTGTGGTGAACAACGCGATCCTGATTGTGCACCAGGCGTTGAACTTCATGCGGGGAGTCGGGGAAGGGGAGGGCGACACGGCCGGGGTGATGCCGGCGCGTGAGGCGATCCGTGAGTCGGTCCGCTCGCGCATCCGGCCGATCTTCATGACCACCGCGACCAGCGTCTGCGGGATGCTTCCGCTTGTGCTCATGCCCGGCTCAGGCAGCGAGTTATATAAAGGCCTGGGCAGCGTGGTGGTCGGTGGGCTGGTCGTCTCGACGTTGTTCACGCTGATCGTGGTGCCGCTGCTGTTCAGCCTGGTGCTGGATCTGAGGCAATATTTTTTCCCGCACGAAGGCAAGGGCTTGGCGGATTCTGCGCGATCGTTCTGATCATACCTGCTGTTTTGGGTGCGCCGGCGTAAAGATTATCGAACCTGAAACTTCGCAAAGACCCGGGTCTGTTTTTGAATATGGCCTCTGGTTTGCGCCGATAGTTGAGGGGCGGGAAGGCGTCTCGTCTGGGCTGGGCAGGTCTGTAAGGATCGCCGGTCCACACGACGCCGGGCCCCGCAGTCGGTTACGGCGTGCTCAAAAAGAAGCCCGTTTGTGCTTGACTTGTTGGTTTTTGGCCTAATGATTCATACATACCAGATGGGAAAAACCATGCCGACTGAAAACGTATCCATCTCGACGCCCCTGACCCTCGACGCGGACAAGAAGTGCTTCACCTTGGCCCAGGCCAATAGTGCCCTGCCCTACGTTTCACGGGTCGTGGAGGATATCACGCAGGTCTACGCCCGGATCATCGAGCTGCGGCGCGGTGCCGATCGGCCCGGGGGCCCGGAAACGGATACCGAGAAAGAGTACGAAGCGACGATGGACCGCCTAAGCGAGTTGGTCGACGAACTTCACGCGGTTGGCGTTGAATTGAAGGATTTTGAGCTGGGTCTGGTCGACTTCCCCGCGACTCACGAGGGCCGGGACGTCCTGCTGTGTTGGAAGCGTGGCGAATCGGATATCGGACATTGGCACGAGGTCGACGCCGGCCTGGCCGGCCGCCAGTCGGTGACCATGCTGGAAAAGCAGCAGGTCTGACCCGGGCAATATCCCGGCAGGCAACCCGATCGACTTATCAGGGACACCTAACGGTGTCCCTTTTTAATTGAGGCATGAAATAAATATAATTTATAATTGATTTTATGTGTGTTTGTCTCGACCCGTCGGGTTTTTGAGTGCTTGTGGCGGTATCTAGAACAGGTTCACCTTGTCCGTAGCATTGGGATAGCGGTTCAGGTGGTCGTTTAAGGCGGAGAGAACGCCGCGTGGCCGCAGCGGCTAAACCTCACGGGCTACGGTCAAAATTAAACCGCGCTAGCTGTGTTTCTAAGTAAGTGCCAGCGGCGATTGCGGTCGGTGTGGGAATGGGGGCTTGAGGGTGTGGGTGTCAGGAGACAGGGATTGGTGTGTTGGTGAGGCGTGTTGGCTTTGGGGCGCTGGGTGTGGATTATGGGCGGGTCTTGTCGGCCCACCACAGGCTGAAGATGGTGGAAATGATCTTCGTCCCTGCTTTGGCGCTACCCATCAGTGATCCGGAGATCTTACTCTTGCCGGACCGTCGTTTGCGGTAGGGGACGTCCATCTCGACGACGCGCAGTTTTTGCCGGGCTGCTTTGAACTGCATCTCGACGGTCCAGCCCCAGGTCCGGTCCTGCATATCCAGTGCTTCGACGGCTTGCCAACTCAGGGCTCGCATCGGGCCCAGGTCCTTGTATCGCTTGCCGGTTGCGGCAGCGATCAGCCTGCACGCCAGCCAATTCCCGAATTTCTGGTGCGGGTCCAGGGCCCCGGGTTGGGCCAGGTTGATCCGTGTCCCGATAGTCATGTCGGCCAGCCCGTCAGTGATCGGCTCACATAAGCGGGGTAGCTCGGCGGGGTCGTCGGCCAGGTCGGCGTCCAGGAACGCCACCGCGTCGGGCGCGTCGTCGGCACCCAGCCGGTCGATCCAGCTCAGCCCCGCCTGGCAGGCGGCCCCGTAGCCCGGCTGGGATTCGTGAACGACGGTCGCGCCGTGTTCCCGGGCCAGGTCGGCCGTCCGGTCGGTCGAGCCGTTGTCCGCGACGATCACATGCCGGAAGTACCCCTTGGGCAACGCCTCGAGCATGGCTACGATGTTCGTTTCCTCGTTGCGTGCGGGCACGATCAGGTCGATGCTGGGGGGTGTCGTGTCATTCATACGGTATCGGGGGCAAATCACGCACGGCTGTCCTGTTGGCCGGACACGCTTTCGGTGGGCATCCGTGGGGGGTGGATGCTAGGATAGTCAACAATGCATATCACGGACATATTTCAGGCAAGCTCCCCGACGTTCTCGTTCGAGTTTTTCCCGCCGAAGACCCCCGCGTCGTCAGATCGGCTGTACCACGCGATCCGTGAGCTGGAGCCGCTTAAGCCGTCGTTCGTGTCGGTGACCTACGGGGCCGGGGGTTCGACGCGTGACCTGACCCACGACCTGGTCGTGCGTGCCCGCAAGGAGCTGCACGTCACGACGATCCCGCACCTGACGTGTGTCTGCCACCAGCAGGCGGACATCCAGGCGATCCTGGAACGCTACGCCGAGCACGGCATCAGCAACATCCTGGCGCTGGGCGGTGATCCGCCGGCGGACGTGAAAGGGTACGACAAGGCCAAAGACGCCTTCCAACAGGCCGCGGACCTGGTCCGGTTTATCAAGACTTTTAACGAGAGCGGTGTCCACCCGGACCCCAGAGGGTTCGGGATCGGAGTCGCCGGCTTCCCCGAAGGGCACCCAGGCACGCCCAACCGCCTGATCGAGATGGACTACCTCAAGCAGAAGGTCGACGCCGGGGCGGACTACATCTGCACGCAACTGTTCTTTGACAACCACGACTTCTACGACTTCCGCGAGCGCTGCGAGTTGGCGGGGATCACGGTCCCGATCGTGGCGGGGATCATGCCGATCACCAGCGCCAAGGGGATGAGCCGGATGGCCGAGCTGTCCGCCGGCTCCCGCTTCCCCGCGCCGCTCTTAAGGTCCATCCACCGCGCCGGCTCGGACACCGAGGCCGTCAAGCGCGTCGGGATCCA
Source organism: Phycisphaeraceae bacterium (assembly GCA_029260695.1). Lineage (GTDB taxonomy): Bacteria > Planctomycetota > Phycisphaerae > Phycisphaerales > Phycisphaeraceae > JAJRRS01. Next base: position 3,431 of record JAJDCT010000068.1, on the reverse strand, counting down.
CTGGGCCACCGAGCAGTGCCGAGACCTCTTAGACCACCACGTCGCCGGCATCCACTTCTACACGCTGAACCAATCCGATGCGACGCGGCAGATCTTCCTGAATCTCGGGGCGAGCGATAGCGCGGCGCTGCGGGGATAGATACTTTCCAGTCACTTATCATCCTGTGATTAGCCTGTTCGAGTCATTGTAATGCTACCTACTTGGACAATTCGCCTCATCGTTGCTGTGATGAGTGTCTGTTTAGTGTCTATGGCTTTCGCGACACTATCTCGACTCATGGGCGTTGAAGATCATTGGTTGAGTAGGCTTCCTAATTGGGTGGGTTATTCGGCGTTAGTAGCCGTATGGTGTTGCGTGGCCATTATTTTTATGAATGGTTTGATTGCATCGCGTAAAAAGCAACGCGAGGATCTTTGATCCGCCGCTAAACGGGGAGGCTTGCCGGAGTGGGTGGGGGCGATTACCATATCTGTGACTTCGTGTATGGACCCCTGCGCGGCGCCGGGCTGGCGTGGGGCTTATAAAAACCCTCCCGGTGACATGATTTAGGTTTGATGGGCGTTCCGTGCGGTTCTATGCGCGGGCGGTCGTTACACGGAGTCGATTTAACATGGCAGGTTCTATTACGCCGTTGCCGGTGATGCTCGAGGAAGAACTCCGGGGGGAGGATCGCGCGATCTACGAGAAGCTTGAGGCGCCCAAGTCGATGGTGGTGCGGTACGGGTACCAGAAGATGGTGGCGGAGCTTCCTTACAACGGGGACGCCAAGCCGGGGTGCGGTTCGAAGCTGGTGATCCGGACCGTTCGTGGGACTGAGCTTGGGGAGATGCTGACGACGACCTGCCCGAACTCGGGGTGTTCCAAGGCGGTGTCGCGGAAGGACATGCTCAAGTACATCGAGAACTCGGGGGGGAAGGACTACCCGTTTACGACCGACGGGAAGGTTCTGCGTGTGGCGACGGTGGAGGATCTTAACGAGCAGTCGCGGATGGATGGGCGGAAGTTGGAGGTGCTGCGGATGGCGCGGCGTTTCGTCGGCGAGCTGAAGTTGCAGATGAAGCCGATCGAGGTCGAACATCTATTGGGGGGCGAGCGGATCATCATCCACTACTCGGCGGAGCAGTGGGTGGACTTCCGGGACCTGGTGAAGATGCTGGCCGGCGAGCTTCAGACGCGGATCGAGATGCACCAGGTGAACGACCGGGAGGAGGCGAGGCTGGTCGCCGATTATGAGCGGTGCGGGCAGTATTGCTGCTGCAAGAATTTTTTGAAGGTGCTCAAGCCGGTATCGATGCGGTCGGCGAAGGTGCAGAAGGCAACGCTGGACCCGCAGAAGATTTCCGGGCGTTGTGGTCGGCTGATGTGCTGCCTGCGTTACGAGGACAAGACCTACGAGGAGTTGCGTAAGAAGCTGCCGCACCGCAAGACGCTGGTCGAGACCGAGGACGGTATCGGGCTGGTGCTGAACTCGCAGATCCTCACGCAGCTTGTGCTGGTGAAGGTCGGTATGACCGCGCCGATGGCGTACCCGCTTGAGAGCATCCGGCCGTTGAATAAGGAAGAGTCCGCGGAGTTCCGCAAGAGCGAGAAGGAGCGGGAAGAGCAGGCGGCGCTGTCGTATAGCCGACGGACGAGCCGGGCGAGCGGACCGGGGGGGCCGGGGGGTAGGCCCGCGGGCCGGGCCGGGGACAAGCCCGTTGGTGAAGAGGGCGGTAAGGGGCGGCGGCCACGTCGGCCGGAGCGTGAGAAGGCCGAACGCAAGGCCCCCGAGACTGAAGATAAAAACGCACCGACCCCTTCGGGATCAGTCGAAGGCCAGGCCCCCGGGTCCGAACCGGGTAAGCCAGGTGAGGAAGCCACGGGCAAGCGTAAGCGCCGGCGTAGACGCCGTGGCCGTAAGCGTAAGCCCGGTGGTGGCGAAGGCGGTGAAGGAGGTTCCGGCGGTGGCGGCGAAGGTGGAAGCGGTGGCGGCTCTCCTCCTGGCGGCCCGCCGGCTGGCGGTGACGGGTGAGCGGTAAACATACGTCGTGCCCGTGATCGCAGGTATATCTATAGGTTTGTACTAAACCGTATTGTTGTCCCAACGGATTTAGCCCTGGCGTTTATACGCATCACGATTAAAATTCGTGCCCATCATCATGGCCAACCCACCGGCAAGGCCGGGGGCTGAGGAAAAAACTGCCACCCATGAATCAAGCAGAATCCGTATTACGTCTGGGGTACGCCGCGTGGCCGCGGCTGCTAAACATCACGCGCTACGGTAGGGATAGATACGCTCTAATCTTCGATTATTGAGATGACAATCAGGACCTGAGTCGCTTTGCCTGCGCGCTTGCCAGTCATCAGGGCCCTGCCCAGGTGGTTTGGGATCGCTGGCGGCTGAGGTTGATCGTTGTGAGTTACTTCTTCGTCGGGCGGCTGTTCATCCGTCGCCGTTTCGCCTTCGGCTATTGGTGTGGTTTCGGGGCTATCGGGCGCGGGGTCTTGTCCGGTTTTGACTGTCGACGTTTGGGCCGATGCGTCTTCAATCGGTGTGTCTTGCTCGTCAGGCGTTGGATCTGCTGAGTCTTTTGGTTCTGGCCAGGGCCTGTGCAGACCTACGATGACGGCGGTGTTGGGGGTCAAGGGTAGGCGTGCGGTTAGTGGCGTGAAAACTTGGCCGTCCAGTTGTTTCTCAAGCGGGCTGCGGGGCACCAGGTCGGCCTTGCGCTTGTAATGGTGGGGTGTGAGTTCGAGGTACGCCTGTCCGGTTTCGTCGCGGGTGATTTTTACGAGCAGCTGTAGCCGGCCGCCGTGGGCCCTGAACACCTCTGGGTTTTTTGGCGGGTCGGTCAGGTCGATCGCCACGGATTGGATCAGCCTGGGCGTGCTGCGGACCGGTGAAGGGTAGGGCGACCCGATCAGTTTTGCGCGGGATTCGCCGAGGATGCTTGGAAGCGTGTCGGCAAAATCCGGGGCCTGTTCGGCGCTGAGTATGCCGATGCGCAGGCCGTTGGCTTGCCACATCCCGTGTGTCCGCAATGGCACGATCGACTCATCAACCGCAAGCCAACTTGGGTCCAGTGAAACATCCAACGGCAAGTCGATGCGATGGATCAAGGCGCCGACCGGTGTGTCGGCGGTAGGTTTGTCTGCGTCTTGCTGGGCGGCGTCCGTGCTGTCTGGCTGTTCGGCGGGGTTTGCATCCAGGATGCTCGCGGTCGGCTGGGTCGGGGGTATCTCGCAGGCACCCAAGCACAGCGGCAGAAGCAGGGCGGTCAAAACCGCCAGCATAGCCCGGGGAGTGTGTGGTTTGTTCATCATCCTTTCAGCACGTCCTCGAGGACATCCAGCCCCCGGTCAAGTTCGTCCTGCTCGATGACCAGGGCCGGTGCGATCCGAAGGACTTTGCCCTGTACGGCGTTGATCAGCACGCCACGGTCCATGCAGG
>JAJDCT010000067.1 GCA_029260695.1 Phycisphaeraceae bacterium | reverse complement strand
CACAAAGGCGTGGTTGTCCGGGAGCTTGACGCGGGATTCCAGTTGGACCGGGAGGTAGGAAAACCGGCCAAGGGTGTTGGCCTGGGCGCAGAGGATGGCGGTGTGGTCCTGGCTCCCGCCGAGCGTGCCCACGCCCCGGTCACCTTTAAGTGAGCCGTAACCCAGCCCGTTTTCAGCAGCGCCCAGGTAGCCTGCGAGGTCGAGGTCCGACTTGATTTGTGCCGAGTAGGCCGGGTGCTGATCGAAGTGGTTGATGTCAGAGATCGCCATAAAGATCGCGACGACCATGGCGCTGGAGCTGCTGAGCCCGGCCGCCTGGGGGAGGTCGCTGGTGAAAGCGATATCGCAGCCGCGCAGCTTGCCGGGGGAGCCGGGAGGGGAGCTCCGTGGGAAGTTGCGCGCGACGCGGCGGCAGACATTCATTGGGTAATTGGTCCAGTCCTCTTGGCTGGGTTCGAGTTGTGGGTCAAGCGGGAACGACGCTTCGAGTTGGCGTTTAGGCTCGACGATCCGCACGCGCCAATCGTCCCTCGGCGACGCGACCAGGCAAAACCCCTGTTCGGTGGCGCATGTCAGGCTTCGCCCGCCGGCGTAATCGACGTGCTTGCCCAGCAGTTCGATCCGGCCCGGGACGAAGTAGGCTTTTGCGGCGCGCCCCCCGCTCATTTGCGAAACCGCGTCTGCAAGCTCCATGAGAAGCTGCGACTTGAAGTCGGCCTGGGATCGGCTCATCCCAGCCTGGATTAGCGATTCGGCTACGGCGGCGATGTCGGTGTCTGTTCGGTGCGTCAAAACGACACCTGTGTTCCAGCTAATAGCTTCGTCACCGGTGCGACGTCCTGGCGCGAAGATAAATCGAGTACAGGCGAGCTTGACTTGATGACCTGGAATTGTTCGCCGAGGTGATCGATGCAGTATTGCGCCGCGTCGGTCACTTCATATTCGCCGCGGGTCGAGGGGGGGATCTTGCGGCAGGCGTCGAAGATGTTGGGTGTGAACCGCCAACAGTTCATGCTCAGGTAGACCACGTCTCCGATCGCGGCTAATTGCTGCTCGGTCGGTTTTTCGATGACACGGTGGAGGTGGCCCGCGTCGTCGATTTCAGCGGCGGCGAATCTGAGCACGCGGTCGGCGGGGATGTTGCTTTTTTCAATCAGTGCGCGCCGCTCGAAGCCCGCGAGCCCGGGGCCATCGATCTCGCGCAGGGCGCGGACCGCGTCCAGGGGGTAGTGGTTGTCGCTGTTGATCGCGAGGAAGTGGTCGCCTGCCACGAAAGACTCCGCGGCGGCGACGGCGTTGGCGGTGCCCAACGGCTTTGCCTGCACCGCGTACTTAATTGAGATGCGCTTGGGCGGGGCCTGGTCGTTGTAGTAATCACGGACGTTCTCGTGGTCCGGCCCGATCACCAGGCAAACATGGCTGTACCCGGCGTCGGCGAGCACGGTGAGGACATAATCCAGGAACGGCCGATCGATGGGGATCATGGCCTTGACCCCGGTGCTGGCGACGTGCGTCTGGTCTTCGGTCAGGTCCGCCACCCCGTCATGCTTGCGCATCCGGGTTCCCATGCCACCAGCGAGAATCACGGCTTTGTCCATTTTGACTTACTCTTTTCACTGCGACGAAACTTAATATCATACTACATAAAAAGTATGAATATTCAACACAATATGGAGATAATGGCCAATTATAGTTGATATTTGGACACTAGTATGATATTAACTGGGCTGTGAGAGTCACTCGTGAACAGCGTTTTCTTCTTCAGCAGCTCTGGCAGCACGGGGCCCAGAGCCGGTCTGATCTGCATGAATTGACGGGTGTCGGGCCGAACCGGGTGGGGGCGCTGGCCTCGGCGTTGATAGAGCACGGGGTCGTGCGGGCATGCGAAGCCAGGCCCAGCGGTGGGGGGCGTCCTAGGGTGCCGTTGGAAATCGACCCGGGCCAACGGCACATGATTGGGTTGACTATCTGGCCGGGCGCGGTCGGTGTCGCCCGGATCAACCTCCAGGGGCACTTGGTCGGCAAGCCGTTGGCGCGGTTTGTCTCGGGCAGCCCGGCCCGACTTGTGAAAGCGGCGGCGGGATTGCTGGGCAAGCGCATCGGCCCAGGGGCGATGGGGATCGGGGTCAGTGTCCCGGGGTTTCACGATTCAAAATCAAGGCGGGTCCTGTCGGGGCCGATCGCGAGCGGGCAGGCCGCGGTGGGCTTGAGCCCGATCTATGAGGTGGCGGGGGAGCTTCCGGTGGTTATTGAAAACGACATGCACGCGCTGGCGGCGCGTTGGCAGTTGACCCACCGTGCGGATACCGAGCACGACGTGTTGCTTGTCAACATCGGTGATGGTGCGCTAGGCGCGGCGGTGTTGATAGGGGGTCGGCCCAACCGGGGTTGTGTCAGCAGCGCCAATGAGCTGGGGCACATGCGCTACTTCGCGGACACCGAGCGGTGCTACTGCGGGCAGGCCGGTTGCCTTGAACGGATCTTTAGCTCGGAGTACCTGCGGCAGATCGAGGGCGCCGGTGCTTCTTTAGGAGCTGCGGGGCGCGGGACCGAAGAAGGGTCCAGGAGCATGTCCGGCGTGCGCCCGTCCGTGAGTGGGGTGCTGATGGAGCGTTTGATGGCGTACCGTGTAGGTGATGAATCGCTTGAGGCGATTGTAGATTACCTGTCGAACGGTATCGCCAACGTCGTGAATTTTATCCGTCCGCATCGGCTTGTGCTGGTCAGTGAATTGATACGCTCGCCGGGGGCGTGCGATCGGTTGACTCAATCGATCCGCTCGCTGATGTTGGGTGAGTTGGTTGACCGAGTGCGGTTTGATCTGTGGGATCAACCGGTGGCCCATCAGGCGGAGACGGCGGGTTGGTTGGCGTTGGCGGGGTTGTATTGTGATGGTTGGTATGGCGGGTAGTCACTCGGTGATCTGGATGGTGATGCCCATGTCGTGTCGGCCGGTGGCTGCGCTCCATAGACCCGGGTTGGCCAGTCGGATCGCGTACTCGTGCCGGTCGGCGAGCGTGGGTTCGGGGTCGGGGAGTACGAAAAATAACCTGTAATTGCCTGGTTTTACGGTTTCGGGGATATGTATTGGTGCGTTGATTTGGATGTCGTTGCCGGGCTGCCAGGTGCGGGGGTCGTCGGGCAGCGTGGTTGTGTATTCGGCCAAGTGGTCCTCTGCTACGAGGATCAGTTCGGCTTGCCGGGGGTTGTAGGGGGCTGCGAATCCTGTGTTTGATAGGGTGATGGTGATCGGCAGGTCTGCGCCCGCGGCGGCTGATGTTTCGTAAGTGATTGAGTTGAGCGACAGCCGATACCCCAGCCGGTTTTTGACTTCATTGAGGAAGCCGTTGTCGCGCCAGGCGTTGATCACGTCTGGGTGGTATCCCAGGTTCAGGTAGCTGAAGTGGAGGCGGGCCATTTCATCGCGTGCGTTGTCGGGTTTGGAGAAGGCGGCTTTGGCGCAGGTCTCGCCGCCCATGGGGACGAAACGCGTCTCGGCTTGCAGGTAATGTTTTTCTACTTCGATATCTTCGTAGGTGCCCACGTCGGTGTCGCTTGATAGGAAACAGTCGTTGTGGTGGCCTATGCGAGAGGCGGGGGTGTCGGTGAATGCGGTGTCGGTGTCCAGGGGTGTTTTGTTATCCAGGATCATCCACTTCTGCCGCGGGGTGCGCAGCTGGACGGTTCTTTGTGGGGGCAGGACGTCGAGCCATTTGTGGACAATCTGCCTGGCGTTTTCGGGATCGGCCAGATTGTTTGTCGAGGCGTGCCACTCCCCCCATGCGCCGATGAACCCCGCCTGCGCGGTGGCGATGACGTCTGCGTTGTCGCGGAGGATCGGGGCGAGCTGGCCCATGTGTTTAAGCACGATGTCGATGGGTGCGTCGGGTTCGCCGATCCCTTCGCTGTAGGCGAATCGCAGGATGCACTTGACGCCGGCCTCGCGGATGACTGCGAAGTCGTTTCGGATTAAGTCGAGTTGTGTATTGCTTAGGGGCTGATCGCGGAATGTTTTCAGGTAGTACATCCTAAGCAACAGCGACATGTTTTCATCGCGGAGTGCCTGGAGGCTTTGAAGGCCAAGCGGGTCCGACTCGGCCTGTGAGGTGAACTGTGTGTAGAGGCCTCGCTCGGGGTTGGCGAGGTCTTGCTGGGCGTCGGTGGCGAATATTTTTTCTGTTGCCGGTGCGCCGCAGGCGACCAGGTGTAGCAGCGTGAGTTGGGCGAAGATGGCCCATGTGGTGCGGAGGCGGGTCCGTTTCATGGCGTGCTCCAGTGGGGCGTGTCTGCCGTGCATCTATATCAGAAGACACGAATCGGGGGGGCGGGGCGGCAAGGTTGTTAATACAAGATGAGTCATCATATCAGGCATGGGGCGCCGCTGTCAAGACTAAAAAATAAGAGTATTGTAGAATTCAAGATTATTATCGCCCCAACTTGACAATACAAATTAATATGCTAATTTAGGCCCTCTTTATATCAGCTCAATGGGTCGCGGCGTGCGAGCGAATGCCGGGCAACTCTAATATGGTTCTGGTATCGGGGGTATCTATGTTTGGGGAGGGGCGTTGTGATACCTTCCCGTTTAAGCTCGAGATGACAGGACTTGGCGTATGACAGGACTCGACTGGTTCATCGTTGGCTTATACGTCGTGATCGCGTTGGTGCTGGGCGTTGTGTTTTCGCGTAAGGCATCGCGTACCACGGCGGATTTTTTTGTTGCCGGGCGGTCGTTGCCTTGGTGGATCGCGGGGACGTCGCTGGTGGCGACGACGTTTTCGACGGACACGCCGTTGTTCGTAGCGGGGCTTGCGCGTAGTGAGGGGATCCACGGCAACTGGTTCTGGTGGGCGGCGGCGATCGGTCAGACCGCGACGATCTTTTTCTTTGCCAAGTTGTGGCGGCGCACGAAGGTGTTGACGGATGTCGAGTTCATCCAGTGCCGGTACGACGCTTCGCCGCAGCGGTCGTTGCTGCGTGTGTTCAAGGTTTACTTTGATGGTGTGTTTGTGAACTGCGTGGTGATGGCGTCTGTGACGATCGCGGCGACGAAGGTCGTCCAGGCCGTGATGGGGTTGGGGGACGACCCGGTTTTTTCGCTGATCATTTCACAAGACGCGGCGCCGCTGTTCACGATCACCGAGACGGGGGCGGTGCTGCTGGTTTTGGGATTCTGCGCGATGGTGTATTCGATGGCGTCGGGTCTCTACGGCGTGGTGTACACGGACTTGGTGCAGTTCGGTTTGGCGATGGTGGGGACGATCTGGCTGGCGGTGGTGTCGTTTAGCAAGGTCACTGAGGGCGGCGGATTCGCGGAGCAGATCCAGGCGAGTGCGGCGTACAACCCGGACAAGAATATCCTCGGTTTTTTCCCCGATATGTCTTCGTTTGATCTGATTGTCTTTACGTTCCTGACCTATATATTCGTCGTGTCTTGGCAGACCGCGCCGGGTTCTGGATACTTGGTTCAGCGGATTCTGGCGACGAAGTCGGAGAAGGATTCGCTGTTGGCGTTCCTCTGGTACAACTTCTGCCACTATGTGCTTAGGCCTTGGCCGTGGATCGTGGTCGGGTTGGCGTCGATGGTGTTGCTGCCGGAGTTGGCAGAGCCCGGCGCGGATGCGGAGAGCGCGTTCCCGATGATGATCGACCTGATGCTTGGGCCGGGCATCAAGGGTGTGATAGTCGCGGCGATGCTGGCGGCATACATGAGTACGCTGGACACGCACTTGAACTGGGGCGCGTCGTACCTGGTGAATGACCTGTATCAGCCTTTCATCCGGCCGCAGGCGAAGCCGAGGGAGCAGATCCTGGTTTCGCGGATGACCATGGTGTTGTTAACCATCATGGCGCTGGAAGTATCGACAAGGCTCACGGGTATCATCGATGCCTACAAACTCTTGGGGGTGTTTGTAGGCGGGGTGGGGACGGTATTGATCCTGCGTTGGTATTGGTGGCGTGTCACGGCCTGGTCGGAGGTTGTTGCGATTGTCGGCGCGTTAGCGCTTGGTAGCGGGTGTGAATATTGGCTGGCGAATCCTTTAGATGAGTTGAAGGAGCCTCTGCTGGACGCGTCGGGTCGGCCTATAGATTACTTCGCGTATCGGATGGTCATCACGACGTTCGGGACGGCGTTCATTTGGGTTGTCGTGACACTGTTGACGTCGCATAAGCCGTCGACCAAGGCGGTGGTTTTCTGCCGTGATATCCGTCCGCCGGGCCCGGGTTGGCGGTTTGTGCGCAGGCGTGAGGGTATCGCGGCGGAGTCGGGCGAGTTTGGGCGGAGCGCGATCGGGTGGCTGGCGTCGATCGGGCTTATCTACTCGATGCTGCTTGGTATCGGGTCAGCGATCTTCTCGCGTTGGACGGGCGTGTTGATCTGCCTGGTGATTGCAATCATTTCCGCCTTCGTGTTGAAGTGGGTGTTGTCACGGTCGCTGTTTGGTGATGTGCCTAAGAACACCGAGGCATAGTGGCCGTGATGTGATACGGATCACGATTAAAACTCGTGCCCATATCATGGCTAATCCCCCGGCAAAGCCTGGGGCTGAGGGAAAACTGTCACTCATGAATTAAGCAGAGTCCGTATGACTGGGGGCAGGTGACCTCTATACCGTTGGGCGTTCATTTCTGGCGTTTGTCAGGCCGGTACCTCGGCGGGGTCTTGTTCCTGCATGTTCTTGGGGATGTCCAGCTCGTCGAGTTTGCGGTAGAGGCTGGAGACGCCGATGTCCAGATGCCTGGCGGTCTCTGCTTTGTCGTATTCGTGCCGGCGTAGGCTGTAGAGGATGTGGTGCCGCTCGAATTGGCGCATGGCTTCCTTGAGAGATTCGCTGTCGTCGTGCACGAGGCCGGGGATAGCGAAGGGCATGTCTTCCGTTTCGATGTGCCTGTCTTCGGCGAAGATGACGGCCCGCTCGATGACGTTCTCGAGCTCACGGATGTTGCCCCGCCACTCGTGGGCGAGCATGGCGCGCATGGCGTCATTGGTCACGCCCAGGACGCGTTTGTTCATCTCCTTTGTGTACTTCTGGAGGAAGTGGTGGACCAGCGCGGGGATGTCTTCCTTGCGTTGCCTTAGCGGTGGGAGCTCGAGTTTGACGACGTCCAACCGGTAGAGCAGGTCCTCGCGGAACTCGCCTGCGTCGACCATCTTCTTGAGGTCCTGGTTGCTGGCGGCGACGATCCTGACATCGACGGGTCGGGGCTGGGTGTCGCCGACGGGGACGACGACCCGCTGTTCGAGCGCGCGCAGCAGTGAGCTCTGGACACTCAGCGGGAGTGTGGAAATTTCGTCGAGGAAGAGCGTGCCGTGGTGCGCCGCCTCGAAGTAACCCTTCTTGTCTCGGATAGCGCCGGTGAAGGCGCCGCGGCGGTAGCCGAACAGCTCGGACTCGATCAGGCTGTCGGGGATCGCTCCGCAGTTGACAGCCACGAAGGGTTTGTCACGTGTGATGCCGTTGTAGTGTACGGCGCGTGCGAAGAGCTCCTTGCCGGTTCCGGATTCTCCGACGATTAAAACGCTGGTCTTGACGGTCGCCAGCTTCTTGACCGTCTCGAAGAGCTTGGCCATGTTCTGCGCTTCGCCGACGAGGTTGTGGAAGGTGCTTTGTGAGGCGAGCTGTTCGGTGATGACTTGCCGGGTCCGGGCGAGATCGCCGAATTCGATGGCGCGTTCGACTTTGAGTAACACATCCTCGAAGTTGACGGGTTTGAGCAGGTAGTCGTGTGCGCCGGAGCGCATGGCGGCGACGGCGCTCTCGACGGTGCCGTAGGCCGTGACGATGATGACCGGGGTCTGGGGCGCAGCCTGTTGGAGTTTGGCCAGCAGCTCGATCCCGTCCATCTGAGGCATGCGGATATCTGAAAGGACCAGGTCGACCGGCCTCTTGAGGATCAGGTCGTAGGCCTCCTTGCCATCACCCGCCTGATGAACTTCGTAGCCCTCATCGGTGAGCAGCTCGGCGAGGCTCTGCCGCAATACCGTTTCGTCTTCGGCAATCAGGATCGATTTAGACATTGGTCTGCTCAGCTAGCGGTTTCCGCGACAGGGGCCGGGGCTCTGTTCTCATTATCGGGAATTTCGATGGGTTCGCCAGCGATTTCATCGTCATTGAGGTAGCAATAGGGGTCTGAGGCCCAGGGATCGCCGGTCATGGACTCGGCGCGTGCCCGGAGACTACCGCCACAGGCGTTCTTGAAGCGGCAGGTCGCACATCGGCCTTTCAATAGAGGCAGGCGGTCTTTCAGCCCCGCCATGATGGGATCGCTGGTGTCCTGCCAGATCTCAGAGAATTTGCGTTCTTTGACGTTGCCGAAGGTGCGGTACATGGAGAATTGGTCGGCGTGAACGTTGCCGTAGAAGTCGATGTTGGCGATCCCGACGCCGCTGGAGTTTTTGGCTCCGCCGTTCCAGGTGATCATGTCCAGGACCTGTTGTGCGCGGGGGTGGCCCTCTTTGAGCATCTTCAGGTACAGGGCTGGGCCGTCGCAGTGGTTGTCGACCATCAGGATCTCGACACGCTTGCCGCGCTCGTTTAGTTCACGCGTCCGGTCGAATATTTTTTCGACAGCCGCCCGGGTTTCCTCGTGGGTCAGGCTGATGAGGTTGCTGCCCCGGCCGGCCGGGCAGAGGTGGTAGAAGCATGCTCGGTTGATGCCTTCGCGTTCGATGAGGTCGAAGATCTCGTCGAGGTCCTTGGCGGTCTGCCGTGTGAGTGTCAGGCGCAGGCCGACTTTCTGGCCCGCTTCGACGCAGCGGTGGAACCCGCCCATCGCCTTGTCGAAAGCCCCTTGCTTGCCGCGGAATTCGTCGTGGATCGCGGGGGTAGCGCTATCGAGGCTGATCCCGATGTAGGCAAACTTCAGGTCGACAAAGCGTTGGGCTTTCTCGGCGTCGATGAGCGTGCCGTTGGTTGAGAGGACGACGTGCAGGCCCAGTGACCGGGCGTACTCCGCCAATTCAAAGACATCCGGGCGACTCAGCGGCTCGCCGCCAGAGAACAGCACGGCGGGGACCTCAAATTCCGCCAGGTCGTCCAGCACGGCCTTGCATTGCTCGGTCGAGAGCTCGTTTGGGTACCGCTTGGCCTCGGAGTCGGTATAGCAGTGGACGCACTTGAGGTTGCAGGTGCGTGTGATATTCCAGACGACGATCGGCCGACGCTCCGAGGCGTTCTTGGCGACGGCCATGCGCTGATGCTCCGGCGGGTCGATCTGCGTGATCTCACGTCCGTAGCGGTGGGGTGTGCTAGGTGTGTCCAACCCGCTATATAGTACGCTCACATCGATCATGGCCGGGGCTCCTTGAGATTCATCTGCCTGTGTTCTACAACGGGGCCGCATCGGCCCGCCCTGATTCTTGTAAACAAACGCCGTGCCGGATGTGTTGCCGGCGCGGTAGTTGATCAACCTTCATCAACCACCCAGCCGAACGGGTGTGTGTCCGCAGTTGGGTTCGGTCGCCAGGTAGCTGCCGGTGTCTGCAAACGCGCGGGCGCGGCAGCCCATGCAGACTTTTTTGTATTCGCAGCAGCCGCATTTGCCTGTGATATTCGAGTCGTCCCGCAACTCGGAAAAAACCTGGCTGTCACGCCAGATGTCCGGGAACGGGGTGTCCTTAACGTTGCCGGAGCTGACCGGGAGGTAGCCGCATGGGAAGACTTCGCCGGTGTGCGAGACGAAGCACACCGCCTGGCCGGCGAGGCAGCCCTTGGTCATGGCACTCATGTTGGCACCCCCGGAGTTTTCCCCGGAGTCGCTTCCGGGGTGGCCGGGGTGATCACCTGGGAGACTCCCGGGGTGAGCTGTCGGAGCCCCCATCGAAGGCATCGCTTGCGTATCTTCCGCCATCCCCTTGTGCGGGTGCGCCGCCTGTGGCATCGGTCGGCCCTCGGCCTTGGCGCGCTGGCGCATCACTCGGAAGTAGTGCGGGGCGCAGGTCGCCTTGAGGTGTAGTTTTTCTTCAAGTGACTTGTCGTAGATCCAGTTCAGCGCGGTCTCGTATTCCTGGTCGTCGAGCTTGACGTCTTCGCTGAGTTCCATGCCGCAGCCGACGGGGACCAGCATGAAGATATGCAACGCATCGGCGCCCAGATCCACCGCCAGCTGGTACATCTTGTCACGCAGGTGGAAGTTGTGCTTGGTAATCGTGGTGTTGATCTGCATGGACATCCCCAGCTCACGCAGGGCCTTGAACCCACGGACCGAGCTCTCGAAGGCACCGTCGATCCCGCGGAACTTGTCGTGGGTGCTTGGGTCGGGACCGTCGAAGCTGATGGAGACCCGGCGGAACCCGGTGTCGACGATGCGCTTGGCGATGGTGTTGTCGACCGGGGTGCCGTTGGTTGCCAGGGCGGTGGGCAGGCCGATTTCCTTGGCGCGCTGGGCCAGCTCAAAAATATCCGGGCGCATCAGCGGCTCGCCGCCTGAAAATACCACGATGGGGTTGCCGGTCGCGGGTAGGCTCTCGATGAACTTCATGGCCTGCTGATGGTCCAGGTCCCCCCGGCTCAACTCGCGTGATACTTCCAGACGTCGGCAGTGGACACACTCGAGGTTGCACCCGGCGGTCGATTCCCAGAAGACCAGCCGAAGCGGCGGCGGGGCGGCGGCGGCGGGTTGCTTCTTGCCATCGGTCATGACACGCAGGTGGGTCATGGTGGACGAGCCGTTGCCGGGTTTTGTGTGATGGATCATGTCAAGCGTCCGATCGGCTTACCATTGTATATAAAGATTCTCATATCTGATAATTAGTGGCTCTGGTAGTCTCATGTCGTGCTAAAAAAGCAGGTGCAGGAGGTAGTCAACCCGGCCTCGCATCACGAGTTTTCGCCCCGAATACTTCATGACTTCCTGGATCTTCTGGCGGTAGGTCGGGGCGTAGCAGTGGTTGGGGCAGTGTTTGCACTGAGGCTTGGGGTCCATCGGGCAGACGGTGCGTTTGACCAGGGCATGGGCTAACAATTTCTGGCAGTCGGGGCACAGCCTGGGTTGCTTGCCTGTAAGTTCTTTCAAGTCATGGGTTTTCAGATCAACGGCCACGCGATCGGCTTCTGGGTGGTTGCCGTCGCAGTAGACCTCGACGAACTTCACCAGGGTTTTCAGGTCACTGATCACCTTGGGGTCGTCGTTTTTTTCTTGGCAAAATCGGATGATCATGGGAAGTCGCCTCGCCAGAGGTTTCGTGCCAATGGCCCCGCCCGGGACCACTAGAGAGATATCGCAAACGCGGTGCCAGTCCGGGGGCGTGTGGGTTATCTAAGTGGCGCGGTATTTGTTCGTATCTACTCTGGGTTTGTCTGCCTGATGGCGAGCCCCAGGAAGGTCCCTATGCCGATCGGCCGTATGCGTACTTCGATGATAGTCCTCAGTGCATCGCTGATCGTGCTGATGTTGGCCATGCTGGTCTGGCTTGGCCGTGCGCCCCAAGGGCTTTCTGCTTCGGACCAGCTGCGAGAAGATGACGTCTTGGGTGGAGCGGGCGAGGAGGTGTTTTACCTGGGGCTGATACCCGAGCGCGACATCTTTGCACAGCGCCGCCGTTACCGTGCCTTGGCGGAGTATCTGTCAGACACGCTGGACAGGCCGGTCACGCTGGTCACGTCTAATACTTACCACGGCGCACTGAATGATTTGACGTCGGGCAAGATCGACGGGGCGTTCATGGGCTCGATGGTGGCGACTCTGGCTCTGGACCAGCTGCGGGCACACGTCTTGGTCAAGCCAGAGACGGTAAACGGCGAGACTACTTATCGAGGCGTGATCTTCGTCCGGGATGACTCGTCGATCCAAAACTTTGACGATCTGTCGGAGCGTTCGATCGCGATGGTAAGGACAACGACAGCCGGGCACCTGTTCCCGGTGTATGCGCTGACCGAGCGGGGCATGCTCACGGGTGAGGGTGCAGCCGTGATGCGCTGGGTCGGCACGCACGATAGGGCAATCGAGGAGGTTTACGACGGCCGGGTGGAGGCCGGTGCGGCAAAGGATCTGAGGATCGATGCGTTTGAGCAAGCACACCAGGGGTACCGATTCCGCCGACTGATCGTCAGCGAGGCGGTGCCGAATAACGCGTTGATCGTTCGGCATGAGCTGGGCGGGGGTCTGACCGAACAGCTGCGTAACGCCCTGTTGGAGATGGACCAGAGTGAGACCGGGCGTGCTGCCTTGTC
Source organism: Phycisphaeraceae bacterium (assembly GCA_029260695.1). GTDB lineage: Bacteria > Planctomycetota > Phycisphaerae > Phycisphaerales > Phycisphaeraceae > JAJRRS01. Next base: position 10,077 of record JAJDCT010000067.1, on the reverse strand, counting down.
CGTGTTCGGGGCGCATCGGTTCCTCCCATGCGCGGCTGGGGAATACCGCCCGGTGTACGACATGGTCGAAAGGCTGGGCCCGGGCTGGGGCCGCATCGGCGAGCCCTATACGAATGCCGCCCCAGAGGTTTCGCCAGACACCGAAGAGACCGATCACACACCGAGCCCCGGAGTGCCTTGACCATGCTTCGTCACAAGCTTTTGGTCATCCTGTTCTCGCTGACAGCCCTGCTGATGGTGCTCGCGGTAGCTGCGCTTTGGTCGCTGCAGCGGGTCTTCGTCGATCTGGATCACCTGCACAACCGGGCCGCCGTGGCTGTCAACCAGGTGAATGAATTGAACACGACGCTATCGGGGATCGAGGTTGAGTTGTACGCGCTACAGACAGGCCGACAGCACCACCTCGACGGTCTGATCAATTCGGTCGAGACGTTACACAAGCTGACCGACTCGATCGGCACACACTATGTACTGGACGAGCCGGAAGTCCAACAGATTTACGAGGAGCTGGTCGGTCGGATCGGAGGATTCGAGGCACGGGTCGGCGTGCTGGCTACGGCGCAGGACCGTGGGCTGGCGCTGAATCATAACCTGGCTGCATTGGACGCCGCGGCACAGATGCACCAGAGCCTTCTGCACCTCGCTCGGCACGTCCAGGCGCACGCCCAGGCCGAGCAGACGTCATTGACCCGGCGGTTCCGCTGGCTGGTTGTCGCGATGGCGATCGGGTTCCTGATTGTCATCAACGGGTCGATCTTGTTGATGATGCGGGCAGCGGGGATGGTACTTCGGCCGGTCGACCGGCTGGTGCAGGCAAGCCGGGAGCTTGCCAACGAAAACTTCGCGCACCGTGTGACGGTTGGCCAGCAGGACGAGTTCGACGAGCTGGCCCGGGCCTACAACCACCTCGCCGAGCGGCTACAGGAGAACGAGCTCCGCCGGGTCCAGACCCTCCGGCAGATGGCGCTGACCCTCAACCACGAACTGAACAACGCGATCGCGACGATCGAGCTTCAGTTGACGCTGCTTCGCCGACGGTCGGGCCCGGATGTGGCGTTGGAGAAAAATCTGAGCCAGATCCACGACAACCTCCAGAGGATGGCGCAGGTGATCAGCTCACTCAAGCAGCTTAGGCGTGTCGTGCTGACTGATTATGCCGACGGGGTTAAGATGCTGGACCTGCGGGAGTCGATCCGGGAGGATGGGCCGGCGGCTGCGGCGGGACAATGAGCTCAGGGCGGATCTTTGCGTATGGCCGAAACAAACCCGATACACCCCAACAGGCTCTTGATCAACCAACTGAGGTGGATGGTTGGGCTGCGCTGGGTCGCCGGGGCGGCGGTTGTGGGTGGGTCCTTGCTCGATGCCGGTTGGTTGCACTGGCACGGCATGGCTTACACGATCACGGGCATTGGTTTTGTGATCCTTCTCTACAACTTAGCGCTCTGGCTGAGTGTCCGGCCGACGATGCGTCCACGCCCTGAGCCAAGCAGTATGTTTGTCTGGCTGCACATCCTGCCCGATCTGGCGTGCCTCGCGGTGCTGTGCGCGTGGACCGGAGGCGGACACAGCCCGCTGCTGGGTTTCTTCGTCTTCCACATGGTCTTCACCAGCATGCTGCTTAAGCCCGTGCAGGCCTACGGCGGCGCGGCGGCGGCGGCGCTGATGCTCGCGCTTAGTCTGGAATTGACCGGTCACTGGCCACAGAGTTCGGAACACCGGCTGGCGCTGATCGGATGGATCGTTACGCTGGCGGTGACGGTTTATCTGACCAACCACATCACCTCCGCTCTCCGCCGGCACAGGTCCAGGTTGATGGCTCAGAACCGCCGTAACCGTGAACTGCTGCGCACGCTACGCCACCAACAGCAGGCCATGGTCCAGCAGGAAAAAATGGTCGGGCTGGGCCAGATGGCTGCCGGTGTCGCCCACGAGGTCTCCAATCCGCTTGCCAGTATGGACGGCGTGTTGCAACTGATGCAGCGCAACGAAAGGCATATCAAGCCCGAAAACCTCGACGCACTACGCCAGCAGGTCCAGCGGATCAAGCAGATCGTCCGGCAGCTGACCGACTTCGCCCACCCCACCGAATACCACTGGGACCACATGCCGATTAACAGCGTGGTCGAGTCCGCCCTGCAGATGGTCCGGTTCGATCACCGTCAACGCGCGGTGACCATTCACAAAGAGCTAGCGGCAGAAGACCCTGTGATTGAGGTCCAGTCCCACGCGCTGCAACAGGTGCTCACAAATCTGCTGTTTAACGCATTGGATGCGCTGGACAACGTGCCCGACCCTCAGTTGACCATTGGCACTGCCAGCGACGGGCGGGAGTGCCAAATCTGGATCGGTGACAACGGTCCGGGCGTCGATCCCAAACACCTTGGCCGGGTCTTCGAACCCTTCTTCACCACCAAGCCGGTCGGCAAGGGGACGGGTTTGGGGCTTGCCATTTGCTACAACCTCATCCGCAACCAGGGCGGTCGGATAGAGTTCACTAACCAGCCAAGGCAAGGCGCCATCGCGACAGTCTTCCTGCCAAGGAGCCGCAGCCCGCAGGGCTAGAGCATCGTCACTACGCGATGTGTAAGTCGCAGGCACGATTACTTTGTAGGGCCCTGCGAGGGGCTTTCGGGTTTCACCCCTGGCTATGCCATACACGTTTCCTGTGTATCCGATGAATGTGCGGAAGGTAAGTGCACAAGGATCCGGCCTTATCCTCCGGGTCTTACAGCGTTATGCGGCTGCGTGTGTTGTGAACGTGAGCGGTTGGGTTCATTGATCGTGTACCCGATGTGAGGCTGGAGCGGACGGGAGTGACAAACACTCTACGAAAAACGGCCCTTGCGGGCCGTTAGGGGGAAAGCGGGTGAAGGGACTCGAACCCTCAACATTCAGCTTGGAAGGCTGACACTCTACCAATTGAGTTACACCCGCGGGGTATGGGGGCATTGTAGCATTGGGTTGTGGTTGCCCGCAAAATGGTGGATGGGTGCGTTGAGGGTTTACTCGGCGGGTGCGGTGGTGGGCTGGGTGGCGTTGGGCGTTGGGTGTTCCCATCGTCCGGACGCATCGACGCGGACCGCGAGCGTCAGGACCCACTGTTTGGCGATGCCGTTGGGGCTGATGACCACGGCGTCCAGTTCTACAGCCTTCTTTGCGCCACCGTATTTGAGGACGGCCCAGAGTTGGTCCGCATCGAGTTCTGTCAGGCCGGGGTCGTAGTAGCGGTCCTCGCTTGGTGTATTCACGTCAACCATGTGGCCGAACACGTCGGGGTTCAGCAGCAGGGAGGTCTTCTCTTGGCCACGGCCGAATAGTTCCGGCGCGAATGGAGGCATGTGTAGCGCGAAGTCGAAGACCCACTTGTCATCCTCCCACCGAAGCGTCCGCGTGTTCTCGTCTGCGCCTATGAAGAACCAGGTCTTCATAGTCGGCAGGTAATAGCCCATGTGGTTCATCTCTTCGATCGTCGCGCCCACGCGGCCGGCCGCCTCTTCCCGTGTAAGCCCGCCGGTGAGATCCAAGTCATATTCCTTGGCCATGGAAATCGGGACTTCGAAGTTCGCGCTACTTTGTATGGCCCCGTCTTCGCCGAGGGTCATCGTGGATCGCAGCAGGCCTATCGAGGATCGGCCTTGTCGGGATTCGATCATTTTGTCGTCGGGTGGCACCAGGATATCCCCATCGTAACGGGGCGCTTCACCGGGAAGCAGGACCTCGCTACGCCAGTCGGTGTCGGCATCGCCCACGGTGATGTACCCGATCTGCACGGTGTTGTTGGGGTATCTTTGAGGGGTGAATGCCAGGGGGATGGCGATCTGCTCGCCTGGCAACAAGACGCCGCTCTCGAACGCGAGGCTGGTCATCGACGCGGCGGTGCGGTTATACGAGATGCCTTGCTGGCTGGGTTGTGTTTGGGCCTGCTCTTTATTGATCATGCCTTCAATGTCGATGATGATCCCCGATCCATCGGGCTCGTTCTGGGCTCCCTGCCATTCCGAGGTCGCGCCCTGCATCGGGCCGTGCCAGTTCATGGAGGCGATCCCGCCTTCCCACCAGCGGGCACCACGGATCGCTATGACTTGGTCTTCGGTGTCGTTGCGGACGATAACTTTTACGGACTTCGCCTGTAGGCCGGGGATCAACGGCTCGTTTTCCGCGACTACCAGACGGACCGAGATCGGGGCCTTGACCCCCATGGACTGGACCCATCCCCCTTCGTTGGGCGCGTCGGATGCCCGGGCCGAGAGATTGAATATCGCGGTTAGGAGCACCATCAGCACCATGATGTGGCGGGGCGCCGGGACTCGATTGTGTCGAGGGATATCGTGCATGGTGCTGCCTCCGAGGGGGTGAGTTTGAGAAAGTTTAATTAGATACATGTATAGACGCTTGAGGTTGGGCCCCGGTTCCCATCATTCGGTCTGCTGATTGTCCGGCTTGGGTGGGCTGTCGGGGGAGTCGTCTGTCGGGGGTAGTTGGTTGGGCGGGATTTCGGGGGCGGGCGGCTCTTCCCCGGTCATGTTATCTAGACGTTCTTTCAGCGCGTCGACTCTTACACGGAGGACTTTGATTCGATCCTGGTGCGGCTCAGCCACCTCGGCGATCCGGGCTTCACGCGACGTTTTGAGTTCTTTGGCGTACTTCTTCAGCGCCTCGACACGGCGTTTGGCGGCCTCGGGATCGTTGGTGTATCGGGCACGCAGGCGGTCGTGGGATTCGAGTTGAAACAGGCGGAAGCGCAGCCGCTGGGCGTCGCGCCGCTCGGCCTGCTCCCGGGCCTTGGCGATGATGCCTTCGAGTTGGTCCAGTTCTGATTGGTAAGATCGGAGCATCGCCTCGACGCGTTTGCGGTAGTTGCGCTCGCCGAACCACTCGGGGATGATCGTATCGTTATCCGCCAACTGATCGGAGGGTGGTGGTGCGCCGTGGCCGTCGGTGTCCATCTGGCGTGCGACTTTCTGTAACACGCTAGTGGCTTTATTGAATGCGCCGCCCACCGCCCCGGTGAACGTGGCGTCGGTCCGGCCACTGGTTTCACCGCGGCGTTCACGATCGAGCGCCTCGGCGTCCCTGAGCCTCCGCCGCGCCTCCGCGAGCCGGGCCTGATGCACACGCCAAGCCATCGCCTTGGCAAAAAACCGCTTCTGCTCGGGGGTCAGTGTGTCGGCGAATCCGTCGACCCGATCGACGTAATCCTCGGCGTTCTTGATCGCGCTTTCGATCGGTGCCAACTGCCGGGCGCGCAGCTTCCGTCGGCGCTGAGCGCTGACGGCATCCGATGCGTTCATCTCTTCCAGGTCGCGCTCGAACAGGTCGGAGAGGCTGGCCCAGTCGCTCCTTTTGATGCCCTCTGGACGCTTGCCTGACTTGATCGCTTCTGCCAGGGCGGCGACGTTGTCTGACAGTTGTTTCTCCGGTGATGGCCCGCCGGCGCTAGCTTTGGCGGCGGAGGTCATGTGCCCCAGCCCGGCTTCGGTCAGCGCCGCGTCCAACGCCTCCTCACCCAGCGGGATGCTGTTCCCGGGCTCGGACGACTTGCGTGTCACTGGCGAACCGCCGTTCTCGAGAACCGCACGTATCTTGTCACGCATGGCTTCCCGTGATTCACCGCTATTGATCCCGTCGGCAACCGGTGACCAGCGGTTGTTGAATGCCCCCCAGAGCGCGGCGTTCTTTGTGGTTTCGGCCTGGTCGGCGCGGTCGGTCTGGCGGCGCATCTCGTCGGCCCGTGCCCGCAGACGGTCCAACTCCCGCCGGGCAGCGCTAGGCGAGGGGTTGGCGGTGACGTCGGTGTATTTCTTGCCGCTGAGTCGTGCGACCTTTTCCCGCTGAGCCTTTAGGTCAGGATTCTCAGCCGGGATCGTCGGGGCGTTGACACCGGGAGGCGCCGAGTTGTCCTTCTGCTTATCTCTCAGCTCAGCGCTGTGTTTCTCGGGGCTTTTCTTGTCGTTAAACGCACCGCTAAGTGTGTCTAGGAAACCCCCTGGTCCGCGTGGGGGTTCCGGCTCAGGCGGCGGCGGGCCGTTGTGGTTGTCCGCAAAAACCACCGTCGATGCGAGCAGCGCAGCTGCGGCAAGCAGACAGGTCAACGTGCGGGTTTGTCGCTGAGGTGCTGGCATCAGTTGTCCTCCCCGGTTGTCTCGGCCTTGGGCGCAGCCTCGGGCAGCTTGGCAAAAGTTTTCGAGAGGTCCAGTTCGATGGTGATGATATGCGGGCCGCGTGCGATCTTCACTTCGATCGGCCTGACCTGTACGGCGGACTCACGGATGTCCTGGATGTCGGATATGTAGCGGATGCTTTTGTAATTGACCGAGACGAGCCGGTCCAAAGGCCGGATCGGGAATTGGTCCTGTGTATCCAGGGCCGAGCCTGGCAGGACGGCGCGTATGTCAAGGGCGTATTCCCCGTCGCGGTCTTCGATCTCCCAGCCGATGACCCCGAGGAGGGTAAACGGGTCGGCCAGTTCGCGGGCGGTTGGGTCCCCCGCGGCGTTGCGGGCCCATAGCAGGCTGGTGTCTCGTGCGTGGATCAGTTTTTCGTGCTCGATCGGGGCCAGCGCTTTGAGGGCGCGCTCATGCTTGCCTTGGTAAAGCAGGGCGCACGCTGCGCCGATCAGGCCCCAGTCCCGCCGCTTCTCCGAGGCGTATTGGTATACATCGCGGAACGTCACCTCCGCGGCGGCGGGGTTGCCGACCGCCAACAAGGCCCATCCGGCGACGGGCTGAGCCAGCCTGCCACGGTGCTGATGGATGCTTGAGAACAACCCCACCGCGGTGCGGAATCGCTTGGCACGGTAGGCGATCGTGCCCATCGCCGTGGTGGCTTTCGCGGTATGCGGTCGGCGTCCGGCCTGGATGTCTTTCATCCTCGGCATAGGCCAGGTCTGCATCACCGTCTTCAGGCCGTTTAGCGCCACGTCCGGGTAGCCGTGCTCGGCGACCCGTTCGCAGATGAGGATCGCGCCAAAGGGGTTGTCCGTCTCCATGCAGGCCTTGAACGCCCAGTGTGCGTAGATGAGGCTCTGGTCATCGCCCCAGCCCATCCCGCTGAAGAGGTTGCCGACCGCTTCTTTTTGGTTGCCGAGTTCCCACTGCGCCCGGCCCAGCCAGTGATACCACTTGCCCGGGGCGCGCCGCCCCTTGGTTTCGGCCTCTTGGATCGCTTCGCGCAGCAACCTCTCGGCGTCTTCAAATTGACCCAACTCGAACTGCACCCGCCCGGCGCCTGCCAGGGAATCAATGTTCCCGTCGACCGTACGCGCCTCATTGAACGCCCACGCCGCTAACGGCAGGTCGCCGGCGATCAGCGCGGCATCGCCCAGGCGGTACCGCACGTCATACCGTTGGTTGTCCAGTTCCAAGGTTCGCTTGTAAGAATCGATCGCGTCACGGAAAGCGCCGGATTGTCTCAAGGCTTCGCCATGGGCGTACCACAGGTCGGCCTGGTAGCCCGGCGAGGCCTGGGGTGCGGCGTGTCCGTAAGCCTCGGCGGCCTGCTCGTACATGCCCAGGTTGTCGTAACATTCACCTGCCAGGGCGTACACCTCCCAACCCATTGGCTCCAGAGCGATCGCGTAGCTGACCTGTTCAAGCGCCTGCTCCCATTCCCGGCTCTCCTTGAGCGTGAAAGCCAGCCATCGTCTGGTCTGCGCCGATTCGCCATCGATCATGACCGATCGCTCAAACATGCCACGCGCAGCGATACGGAGCCGAATCATCTCGATGATGGGGTCGTCGCTCCCGGATTTGAGCTGGTAGTACCGCTGCATCGAGGTCTTCCCGGCCACGAAAGCGATCGTGGCGTCGGTGGGGAAGCGGTCTGCCAAAGCGTGTGTGGTTTGGATATCCCCGGCCGCGGATGCACTCAACGCCAGGTACTGCGCCGCGGGCGTGGACTCTGAGTTCAACTCCAAGGCGTGCTTGAGATGCCCGGTCGCGCTCGCAGGATCACCCGATTCATACAGCGCGACCCCATACCAATAGCTGACCGGCTCGGTGGCGTCCGCGCCGGCCACAGGTTCAAGCAGCTCGGCAACGCGTGGCCAGTCCGCGCTGGTGATCGCGTCCGTGGTGCCGGCGGGCAAGCCCGGCTCCTGAGCGGATACAGCGAGCCCGAAACAAAGTGGCAGTACCAGTGCAAAGATCCGACTTGTTAGATGTGGCATCGAGGTCACCCCTGATCGATATGAAACCTACCCCGGGCATTATATCAATCACCGCCGCATGCGAGCGGTTAGCGTGGTTGGCTTATAGATCCATGGCGTTGCCCCCCTGTGTGGCTGTGACACGGGTAACTTGGGGTTGGTAAGATGGCGCCTTCTCGTGCCGGGCATTCACCCGGTCGTGGATTCAGGAGGCTCAGGTCATGGCTCATGGAGTTACCCGTCGTGGTTTTGTCCAGACATCAGCGGCACTCATAGCGGGGGTGTCGTTTGCGGGGAATGTCGTCGGAGCTGATGAGGCGGCGGGCACGCAGCCAGACACTCAGCCGGATTCGGATGCCGACCCCGACACGGCGGGGTTGTTTTCGATCTCGCTTGCGCAGTGGTCATTGCATAAAGCGCTCTATGGCCGGGCGATGGACAACCTAGACTTCGCCGCCACAGCGAAAACGAAGTTCGACATCGACGCGATCGAATATGTCAACCAGTTTTTTAAGGACAAGGCCAAGGACACGGATTACCTCGCGCAGATGAAGCAGCGGGCGGACGACCTTGGCGTCACGAGCTTGTTGATCATGTGTGACGGGGAAGGGCGTCTGGGTGACCCCGACGACGCGGCGCGCAAGCAGGCGGTTGAGAACCACTACCGTTGGGTTGAGGCGGCGAAGCTTTTGGGCTGCCATTCGATCCGTGTCAACGCGGCGAGTGAGGGTGGGTACGAAGAACAACAGAAGTTTGCGGCCGATGGCCTGAGACAACTCTGCGAGTTCGCCGACACACATGGCCTGAACGTCCTGGTCGAGAATCACGGGGGGCTATCATCAAATGGCGCATGGCTCGCCGGCGTGATGAAGCTTGTTGAGCATGAGCGTGTCGGGACACTGCCGGACTTCGGGAACTTCCGTATTCAGGGCGATGAGTGGTATGACCGTTATCAGGGCGTCGAGGAGCTGATGCCCTACGCCAAGGCCGTCTCCGCGAAAACACACGACTTCGATGACGCGGGCAACGAGACAGAGACCGACTACGCCAGGATGATGAAGATCGTTATGGACGCGGGGTATCACGGGTACGTCGGGATCGAGTACGAGGGCAGCCGGCTCAGCGAGATGGAAGGCATCGCGGCGACCAAGGCGTTGCTCGAACGGGTGCGCACTGAGTTTGCGTAAAACTTGATCGGCCGGCGCGTGTTCGGTGATACCGCCCACGTTCTAAGTATGTGTGCTTTGCGGGGTGTTGCTTTAGTCAGGTTTGTTGGCCCGGCCGCCAGAGGTCGGCGATCACCAGCAGCAGTGACATCGCGACCGCAGCAGCGAATACAAATCCGCCAACCACGATCAGCGGGACGACCGCATCGTTTATGCGTGCAACCCACCACCCGCCTATGTCGACCGCTAGACCCGCGCCCATAAGCAGCACAAGCGTGTTGGTCAGCCCCCGCCGCCAACCCGTAAGCAATAGCAGCCCCCCGGCCGCCAGAGCTAACACCGCCAGGCTGATCGCGTGTGTGTGGGTTGATGCCGCCAGCACCTCGACACCGACCGGCCGGATGTCGCGCGAGAACGCTACGTCTCGGACATCGTCGAAATAATCCAGCGGCAGTTGCGTGTACGCGTCCTCGCCGGTGCTCTGTCGGCTGTGACAACTCAAACAATCGGATGCGATGATCTCGGCGGGTGCCAGGTCGCCCAGGTCCAGGCTGTCGTAGTCTTCGCTGATCCGGTCGCCCTTGAGCCAGTCGATCAACACCTGCCGGGCTTCTTGAGATTGATCCTCGGGGTGACCGCGCTCGATGGCACCGAGTAGTGGCGAAGGCACGTTGACCCCGGCGTAGTGCCCGCGGATGTCGGTCATCGTCAGGCCGGGCTGTTCATCTCGGTTCTCGTGGTGTTTGGCCATGTAGATGCCTG
>JAJDCT010000066.1 GCA_029260695.1 Phycisphaeraceae bacterium | reverse complement strand
GAGCTTCAGGCCCAGGTTCATCAAGACCTGAGCGGCGACGCCCTCGTGTTCGCGGAGCAGACCCAGCAGCAGGTGCTCGGTGCCGACGTAGTTGTGGTTGAGGTTGCGTGCCTCTTCGATGGCGTATTCGATAACCTTCTTGGCGCGCGGGGTCTGGGGCAGCTTGCCCATGGTGACCATGTCGGGCCCGGACTTGACGAGCTTCTCGACTTCCAGGCGGACCTTGCGCAGGTCGACGTCCAGGTTTTTCAGGACGTTGGCGCCGACGCCCGAGCCCTCTTTGACGAGGCCCAGGAGGATGTGCTCCGTCCCGATGTACTCGTGGTTAAAGCGTTGGGCTTCCTGGTTCGCCAGGGCCATGACTTTGCGTGCGCGATCCGTAAATCTTTCAAACATATAAGCTCGCTGGTAGAAGGTTCCTGATCGGGTCTGCGGGCCTCATCCGGGGCCGGGTGCACAGAACGGCTTGGCGGCGTCTGTATCCTGATTTTATAGGACGTTGGCCCTTATGCAAAACAAGGCCGACGCCTATCACTATTCCTACCCTTACTTCGGCCATCCGGGCCCGAGTCATCTAACCTGCTTATTTATCGGCTAGGCCTGGCACCGAGGCCGACTATCCGCTTCGTGACTATTACGGTTCATCCTGATCGTAGGTTCTGTCACTTCATCCGGTGAAGTAACGCGGTGCCTGCTGATATCCTGCACCACACATCGAATGATAGGCGGGCAAAACTCGTCTGACTCTACCATGCACCACTGAATCGCACTGATAGGTCATTTGACGAACAATATGACCGTGGATTGAACCTTCCCCATCTGACGAGCGACTTAAGTATGAAATGATGACCCGATCTCTCACCACGATTTGCGATGAATGGCTGGTGCTGCGATGCCAGGACGGCGAAGTGCAGGCATACGAGCGCTTAGTTCGGCGGTGGCAAGACAGGCTGTGGCGATATGCATGGAGCCTGACAAAGTGTCGCGACACGGCCTGCGATGTGACGCAGGAAGCCTGGCTAGCGGTGGTCCGCGGCATAGGCCGGTTGGATGACCCCGCGGGTTTTGGGCCTTGGGTCCACCGGATTGTGAGAAACAAGTGCGCCGACTGGGTGCGCTATAAGCAAAGGCAACGCCGGGCAGAACAGACGCTGACGAACGAGGCACGGGGTCGCCATAACAACCCAACGGGTCAGAGTGGCATAAGTGAAGAGCTGGCATCAGCACTCGAGGAACTTTCGGGCGATCACCGCGCGGTGCTAATGCTGCATTACATAGATAGCTTGACGGTAGCCGAGATCGCCGGGCTGCTGGACACGCCAGTGGGCACGGTCAAGTCCAGGCTACACCATGCCAGAAACCTCTTGAAACAGATACTTGAAAGGTGAATAAGATGAACGAATTGGATGACAAAATCCGTCAGGCATTGAACGCTAAGAGCATCGGCCAGCCAATCGGCGGCGATGAACCGGGATTGATCGCTCAGGTTGCCGAAACACTTCACGGCAAGTCACGGTGGCTCACGATCATGGTCTGGGTCTACACCCTCGTGTTCAGCGGGCTCAGCGGTGTGGGCATCGTCATGTTCTTCGGAGCCGAAACCACCAAGGAGCAGATCGCCTACGCGGGATTGTTCCTGTTTTCGATCCAGGTGACGATGATGCTCAAGCTCTGGAACTGGATGCTCCTGAACCGCAACGCCGTCCTACGCGAGGTTAAACGCCTGGAGCTGCTTGTCGCGACACTGATCGGTCAAGCGAAAGAATAGGCGGCGAGGTATTCGCTAATCCAGCCTGATCCAGAGGGCGGGTGAGTTACCTCCAATCACCCGCCTTTTTTTTGCATCTTCGCCCAGGCATCTTTCAGGGTGATCGTGCGGTTAAACACCGGCGCGTCCGCGGTAGCGTCCTTGGAATCCAGGCAGAAGTAACCCATCCGCTCGAATTGATAAGTCACGTCGACCTGGGCATCCGAAAGGCTCGGCTCAAGCTTGACTCCGTCCAGCACTTTCAACGATTCGGGGTTGAGGTTATCGAGCCAATCGTCGCTGCCCTTGGGGGGCGTGGTCGGGTCTTCGGCGGTGAAGAGGTGCTCGTAAAGACGGACCTGGGCGTCGACCGCGTGGTTGGCACTGACCCAGTGGAGGGTGCCCTTGACCTTTCGGCCGTCGGGAGGGTTGCTGCCGCCGCGTGTCTGGGGGTCGTAGGTGCAACGCAACTCAACGATATTCCCGGCGTCGTCCTTGATGACGTCTTCACACTTGATCCAGTAGGCCGAGCGTAGCCGGACTTCTTTCCCGGGTGCCAAGCGGAAGAACTTCTTGGGCGCATCCTCCATGAAGTCTTCGCGCTCGATGTACAGCTCTGCACAGAACGGCACTTTCCGCGTCCCGGCGTCGGGGTCTTCGGGGTTGTTGATGCAGTCCATCTGCTCGACCTGGCCGTCGGGGTAGTTGGTGATGACGACTTTCAGCGGGTCGAGCACGGCCATACGGCGCGGGGCGGTCTTGTTCAGGTCGTCGCGGAGGACCGATTCGAGCTTGGCGAACTCGATGTTGTTCTCGCGCTTGGCGACACCGGCCTCCTCCCAGAAGCGGCGGATGGACGCGGGGATGTAACCCCGCCTGCGCAGGCCCCGGAGGGTCGGCATCCGTGGGTCGTCGAAGCCGGTGACGTGGCCCTTGTCGATCAGCTCTGCCATCCGGCGTTTGCTGGTGAACATGTAGGTGATGTTGCCGCGTGCGAATTCGATCTGCCGGGTCGGGAAGATGCCCAACTCGTTGATGAACCACTCGTACAGCGGGCGGTGGTCCTCGAACTCCATGGAGCACAGCGAGTGGGTGATGCTTTCGATCGAGTCGCTTTGGCCGTGGGCGTAGTCGTACATCGGGTAGATGCACCACGCGTCGGCGGTGCGTGGGTGGGTCTCGTGGAGGACGCGGTACATGACCGGGTCGCGCATGTTCAGGTTGGGCGAGGCCATGTCGATCTTCGCCCGCAGGACGTGTGAGCCGTTGGGGAATTCGCCTGCCTTCATGCGTTTGAAGAGGTCCAGGTTCTCTTGGACAGAACGATCCCGAAACGGACTGTTGGTCCCCGGGGAAGTCAGCGTGCCACGTCCGCCGCGGATCTGGTCGCCGGTCTGGTCGTCGACGTAGGCTTTGCCCGCCTCGATGAGCTTGATGGCCCAGCCGTAGAGCTGATCGAAGTAGTCCGATGCGTGGTACTCGTGATCGCCCCAGTCGATCCCCAACCAGCGCAGGTCCTCCTTGATCGCGTCGATGTACTCCTGCTCCTCCTTGGTGGGGTTGGTGTCATCGAAGCGCAGGTGGAATTGGCCTGCGAACTCCTTGGCTATTCGATAGCTGATCCCGACCGCCTTGGCGTGGCCGATGTGCAGGTAGGCGTTGGGCTCGGGGGGGAAACGGGTGACCACCGGCGGCTTGAATCGGCCGGATTCCAGGTCGTCGGCGACGGCCTGGCGGATGAAGTCGCGGGTGGGTGTCGTGTCGGCTGTGGTCATGAGGTGGGTTGGGTCTTGGGTCTAGGGTTCGGGGTCAAGGGCGGAAAGTGATCTGTCCGCTAAGGCTAACAGCTATTAGCTAGTGGCCGTACCGCCGGATTGTATCGGCATCCCGCCAATACGGCCTGCACCCCCCCGGGTTCCGCTACAATCCCCGCCATGCCAGGCCAAACCGACAAACCCGTTGTGACTCGCTTCGCCCCCAGCCCCACGGGGAACCTGCACATCGGCGGGGCCCGCACCGCCCTGTTCGCCTGGGCCTTCGCCCGGCAGCATGGCGGGCAGTTGATCCTCCGCATCGAAGACACCGACCGGGCACGGTCGACCCCCGAATCGACCAAGGGCATCCTCCGCGACCTGACCTGGCTGGGCCTGGATTGGGATCAGGGACCTGCCCCCGGAAGTGGCGACTCAGGTGATCCGTACGATCGGGATTCCCAACTCGGCGGCCACAGCCCGTACTTCCAGTCACAACGACACGAAGACGGCATCTACAACGGACTGATTCAGAAACTACTGGACTCGGGTCAGGCCTACGAAGACGGCGACGCGGTCCGCTTCCGCATGGATAAAGACATCGCCTTCGACGACGTGGTCTACGGCCCGATCGATGTCAAAGCGGCCGACCTGGAAGACTTTATTATCCGCAAAGGCGCCAAAGGCGGCGGGCTGCCGACGTTCCACTTCGCGGTCACCGTGGACGATGCGCTGATGCAAGTCACCCACGTCATCCGAGGTCAGGAACATTTGGCGAACACGCCGAAGCACGCCGCGCTCTGCGACGCGCTGGGTTTCGACCGCCCGCAGTGGGTCCACCTACCATCGATTATGAACGCGGATGGGTCGAAGATGAGTAAGCGGGATAAGGCGAAGGCGGCGAGGAAGCTAGCAAGTGACTACATTAAATCGAACAACTTAACTATTCAACAG
>JAJDCT010000065.1 GCA_029260695.1 Phycisphaeraceae bacterium | reverse complement strand
GGGCTGTCGTTTGCGGACCTGTCGCGGGCGGCGGGGAAGCTCCGCGGTTGGGTGGGCGGTGGCGATGGGATTGGGGCGGGCGAGGCGGTCTTGCCAGATAACTTGACGGTGATTAATCCGAAGATGTGGCCGGGCTTTAGGCGTCCTTCGCAGCGGCGATTTAATGCGGGGTCGATCGCTCGTGCGGTGGGTGGTGTGTTGGGTGAGCGAGTCCCGGGCGAAGAGCGTATTGCGATCACGACGTTGCCGATCACTGCGGACCTGGTAGGGCAACTGGATGTGGACCGGTGGGTGTATTATTGCGTTGATGATTTTTCTGTCTGGCCGGGGCTGGATAGTGCGGTGATGCAGGAGATGGAGGGTGAGTTGGTTGCGGCGGTAGACGATGTGGTTGCGGTGTCAGGGACGCTTCAAGAGCGGATAAAGGGGATGGGTAAGTCGGCGGGGTTGTTGACCCATGGGATCGACAGGGGGCATTGGGTTGATGGGGCAGGTCTTAGTGATAAGCCGACGTGGTGGCCTGACGTGTCGGGGCCGGTCGCTGTGTTTTGGGGTTTGATCGATCGGCGTCTGGATATCGACTGGTGCCGGGCGTTGTCTATTGAGCTTGGGCGGCGTGGCGGGAGTCTGGTGTTGGCGGGGCCACAGCAGGATGCAGATCCTGTGGTGCAAGCGCTGAGTCATACGGTGTTGCCGGGGCCGGTGGGGTATGACGATTTGCCTGGTCTGGCGTTGGCGGCGGACGTGTTGGTGATGCCGTATGTCGATGCGCCGGTGACGCGGGCGATGCAGCCTTTGAAGTTGAAGGAATACCTGGCGACGGAAACGCCGGTGGTGGTTCGTGATTTGCCAGCGACGAAGGGTTGGGCGGACTGCTGCGATGTGGTGACTGACGGCGGGGAGTTTGTGCGGGTGTGCATGGAGCGAGCGGGGGGCGGTTTGCCGGGATCTCAGAAGATCGGCCGGGAGTGCGGGCTGGCGGGTGAATCATGGTCCGAGAAGGCTCGTCAATTCGCTGATATCTGGATGGGCCGGTCTAACCCGCCGATGAGAAGTGCCGCATGAGCAGACAATCGACCTTGACCCGTATTCGCAAGCCCACAGGCCCCGGAGTCCAAGACGCTCCTGGTGGTTCTGGTGGGCGCGGTATCGGCAAGACGATCGGCCGGACGGTCGGTCTGGTGTTGGCGCTGCCGGGCTTGGTGGGGTATGTGCTGGGCTCACGGGTGCTGGGCAAGGACCGTGCGTTTACGCTGACCAGTGAACGGCTGGCGGTGCGTGGTGGGCTGTTGGGGGTCTATGTCAGGCAGGCGTTTTACCGCTACACGACGGGGGGCGTGGGGCGTGATGTTTGCTTTGGGTTTATGAGCGTGTTCAGCAAGCCGGCGGTGCGGATCGGTCAGCGTGTTTATATCGGCCGGTTCTGCTCGATCGGTTGGGCGGAGATCCAGGACGATGTGATGCTCGCGGACGGGGTGCAGATCTTGTCGGGCAGGCACCAGCACGGGGCGTTGCCTGAGGATGGTCGGCCGTTACGAGATAACGAGCAGGTGTATCGGCGGGTAACGATCGGGCGGGGCGCCTGGATCGGTGCGGGGGCGGTGGTGATGGCAGATGTTGGGCGGGGTGCGGTGGTCGCTGCCGGCGCGGTGGTGGTCAGGCCGGTGGCTGCGGGTGCGCGGGTTGGGGGCGTGCCTGCGAAGGCGCTTGGGCCCGATAGTGTCAATCCTTCAAGGCTTGGATCGATCGCCGCTTGATGTTCAATGGCTGATCGACAGGTCCGATAGCTCATCTCAAGTTTGTTACACACCGGGACTCTTTAAGCCTGCCTCGGTCCGCCGATAGCAGTCATACGCAGGTGCGTGCTGCAGTTATCGTGTGGCAGATTTTTCAGTGAGAGCATAGATCATGGCCGTGACGCAGGTCATTCATCACATCGACGGCGGGCTGGCAGATGAGGTGCGCCGGTTCCTTGCCGAGGCGCCCGCCGATGCGGGGGTCAGTGGTGAGCATGACCCGGGTTGGCTGAAGGTGCTCCGCGAGTCGATGGGGCATCTCACGATGTCGGTGATCGCCAGGGAAGGTGGACCGGGTGGCGTGATCGTGGGGTACTTGCCGTTGGCGTTGGTGACGAGCCGCTTGTTTGGGCGATTTCTTGTGAGTCTGCCGTACTTGAACAGGGCCGGCATCGTTGCAGCAGACGCGGGTGTGCGAAATGATATTTTTGAAGCGGCGACCGGGTTGGCGGATCGGTTTGTGGTGCAATACCTTGAGCTGCGTCACCAGGGGCACACACTGGATCACGCATCGATCTCGCACAACCGTGATGACAAGGTTCAGATGATGCTGGGCCTGCCACAAGAGTCGGAAGAGCTCTGGTCGGGGTACAGCGCTAAGGTTCGCAATCAGATACGCAAGGGTGACAAGGCGGGGCTGTCGATCAGTTTTGGTGGTGCCGAGTTGCTCGATGGTTTCTACAGCGTGTTCTCTATCAACATGCGTGACCTGGGCACGCCGGTCTACCCGCGGAATCTGTTCGGGTCGATCCTCGATACGTTTGGCGGTGGTGCGGAGTTGGCGGTGGTGAGCCACGACGGGCGTGCGGTGGCGGGGGCGCTGCTGGTTCATGCCGAGGTTGGGGGTGTGGTTGAAACACAGGTCCCCTCCGCCAGCAGTTTACGCGATGCAAAACACACCAACGCGAATATGTGGATGTACCATCAGCTCCTGAAACGGGGTGTGACTCACGGTGCGGGGGTCTTTGATTTTGGGCGGTCCACCCCCGATTCGGGGACGTATCGGTTTAAGAAGCAGTGGGGTGCGGTCCCCAAGCCGGCTACTTGGCAGTATTATCTACGTCAGGGGGATGTCGCCGCTGTCCGCCCGGACAACCCTAAGTATCAAAGGCGGATCGCGGCGTGGCAGCGGTTACCGGTGTGGGTCACCAGGCTGGTCGGCCCCAGGATTGTGAGAGGCATACCTTGAGCGGTGTAGACAACCCTAAACCCGAGCCCACCCCCGCCGGCTTGAACGAAGCCACCGGCGTGCGCCTCTGGCCCGGGGTGGTCTTGGCTGCGGTGTTTATGGGTTTGGCCTGGTACGGGACGTTCTCGCGGGTTTGGATGCAGTGGTTCCCTGCGTGGTGGCGGCGCGACACACCGCTATTAGATAGATTGACCGGGGGCGATTCGTATTACACACACGGGCCGTTGGTCCCGATTGTTGCCTTGGCGATCGCGTTTTATATCTACACCCGGGTTGGCGCACCGGGTAAGCGGACCCGGGGATCATCCACGCTGGGCTGGGCGGTGTTTAGTGTGTTCCTGTTGGCGCATCTGCTGTTCACGTTTGCGAGTGTGACGTTTGCATCAGGCTTTGCGCTGCTGGGTGTGATGATCGGTTTGGTGTTGATCTGGGGCGGTCGGCCTTTGACTCGGGCCTATGCGTTGCCGATCGTGTTGTTGTTTTTTATGGTGCCGTTGCCTCTGGCGTGGATCGACGGGATCAATTTCGAGTTAAAATTGTTTGCCAGCCGGGCGGCTTTGTGGATAGCGAGCCATATCTTCGGTGTGCCTGCGGTGGTGGATGGCAGCTATGTGTTGCTGAGCCCGGATGCCGACGGGTTGCCAAAGACCCTGGTGATCGAGAATGTCTGCGGCGGGTTGCGCAGCATCATCGCGTTGACTTTCTTTGCGGCCCTGTTTGCGGCGTTGTGCCGGGCGACGGGTCTGTGGCGTTGGTTCCTTCTGCTGATGGCGTTCCCGGTGGCGATCGCATGTAACATCGCGCGGATCACGGGTCTGATCGTTGCGGCGCATCATCTGGGGACCGATGTGGCGGGTGAGCACGGCTGGTTCCACGACCTTTCGGGGATCCTTGTGTTTGCGCTGGCATTGGCGCTGATGTTTTTACTCGAATCGGGCGTGCTGTTGCTTGGCCGGGTGTTGAGGCGTGACTGGTTTGATGCGAGGCTGCTTGGTTATCTCAACACGATTAAGGGCGACAAGGTTGCGGCTGTGCGGACGCTGAACCCGGGTGTGTTGGTTGTGCTGGCGGTGTCGGCGGCCTTGAGCGTTTATTGGGTCAACCAGCCGGAGCCCAAGGCAGTGGGTGGTGTCGCGCAGCAGGCGCTGCCCAGCCGGGTGGAGGTGGGGCAGTCCGTTTATACCAGCGGTGACCTGGTGCTGGACGACCAGGTGCTGGCGATACTGGAAACCGATGACTACGTCTATCGCCGGTTTACGGAAGAGGCCGACTCAGGCAAGCCGGGGTTCGACCTCTTGATCGTCTTCAGCAAGAACAACCGGCGTGGCACGCACTCCCCGGAGTTGTGCATCCAGGGCAGCGGCGAGAAGATCGTCTCCAAGGGGCCCGTCACGATCGACACCGGGGTCGATGGCGGCGGGGAGGCGTTGGCGATGCGCGAAGTCGTCAGCCAGGACGGCAGGCGGATGGTGTACTACCTCTATGTATTTAAGAGCGGGGATTCCTACACGACTAATTACACGGTGCAGCAGGCGACGATCCTGCTGCACGGGCTGCTTCGGCGCGAGGCGGTCGGTGCGTTGATCCGGCTGACCGTGACGGTGCAGGATGAAGACCTGGAAGCGGCCCGCCTGCTTGCTCGGGACGCGGCGACCCGGCTGATGCCTATTATTGACGAGAACCTGCCTTGAGATCCAAGACCGATACGAGCATGGGACGACACAAGCGGGAGTGGCATAGGAACATGACGATCCACAGATACATCGGAAGTTACGCACGGGCCTTGACACCCCTCCTGACGGTGATGGTTGTGCTGTGCCTGGTGCTGGTGACCGGCTGCGGTGAAAGCGTCGAACTGAAGCTCGACCAGGCGCGCATCGCGATGGCCAACAACAGGCCGGACCGGGCGTTGAGTCTTGTGGATGCGGTGCTTGCAGACGACCCGAGCAACCGCGAAGCGCTGCTGATCCAGGCCCGAGCACAGGTCTCGTTGGGCAGGTTGGCGCCGGCGAAGCTGATCCTGGACAGGCTGAATGTAGATCAACCCAACGACCCGGCTGTCTCTGGCGCGCTGCTGGCCTGGTCGATTCAGACGATCGACTCGGTCCTTGATAACCCTACCTATGCGGACACCGCCGCCGACGCCCAGGCGTATGACGAAGCGCGGGCGGTGGCAGAGGCACAACTTGCTTTTCTTAAGAGCCAAGAGTCGGCCTCTAGCGAGGTAGGGTTTAGTGAGGCGTTGCTTCACAAGAGCGATATACGGCGTACGCTCATCCTCATCCGGCATGCGAGGCGGATGATCGAGTCGTTCGGCTCCGAGGCGTTGGTGGGTGGGCCGGTGCCAGAGGGTGAGGCACAGCCGGAGGGTGCGCAGCCGACGCAGACGTACGGGGAGCAACTGGAAGCGTTGGAAGCGCATCTGACTGAGACCCATGATCTGTTGCTTGCGGGTCTGGAGTCTTTGCTCGATGAGAACCCCAGGCACACACAGGCCACGGACATGTACCTGCGGATGGTCGCGGGGGATCAGATGTGGGATCGTGCGATGGATCGGGCCCGAAAGTCAGCTGAGGTGACGGACCTGCCGGTCTTGATCGCGGATCAGACCGTGACGGTCTTGCTTGCGATACCCGAGTCGGTAGCACCGATGGCCGAGCGTATCGAGTTGGGCTGGCAGTTGCTGCGTAAGACACCGGCGGACGATGTCGAGTCAGAGCCTCGGCGTGTGACCAGTGCCAAATTGTTTTTGGCGGGTAATGAGACGGACAAAGTCCTGCCGATCCTTAGCCAGTTGATCGAGGAGGGATCGAGCGACCCCGACGCGTTTTATATGTATGCGCAGGCGTTATTCGCGACAGGCGATTTTGAGAAGTGTCGTGAGGTGATGAGTCAGATGTTCCCGGCGATGGATTCGTCCCCTCCGGTGCAGATGTTGTATGGGCTGACATTGGCGCGGCTCGGTGAGGTTGCCGAGGCCCGTGCCGCGTTGCGCACCGCATGCCTGCTGGACCCAAACAATAAGGTGGCCGCGGACGCTTTTGCCACACTGATGGCGCAGCAGGGCTACATCGGTGCCAGCGGTGAGGATGTCGACGCTTACTATTCCCTGGACCCGACGAACCCACGTGCGATCCAGTTCAAGCTTCAGCACGCAGCCACCAGTGGTGACACGCAACAGATCGCTGTATTGCTGGGTGAGATCGAGGGCCGTGAAGAGCAGACACTCGAAGCGATCGAGCTGTTATACATCGGGAGCGACCTGCTGGACCGCCATAACGCAGCGCATCGCTGGGCCGGGGAGCTGGTCGCCAGGCAACCGGATGAACTTAGCGCATGGATGCGGCTTGCATCGACACAGTTGAAGCAGGGCGACGAGGTCGGTCTTGCGGATACACTCGACCAGATCGGGCAGCGTTTTCCCGACGCGCCCGGATCGGATCAACTGACCGGAGAGTTGTACCTTAAGGCTCACCGGTACGAGTACGCTGTGGCCGCGTTGGGTGCGGCGGTTGAGCAGGATGCCGACAATGTCCGGGCGCGCATGGCACTGGCGCGGGCGATGGCGGCGTTGGGGCGGTTTAACTCGGCGCTGCAGCAGGTGCAGATGGTTTTGGACACCAGTCCCACGGACACCGATGCCTTGGCGTTGGGTTCACGGATAGCCTATGCCGCCGGCCAGATCAAGCAGGCGGACGAATACCTGGACCAGATCGATCCCGAGCTGGTGGACCTGGCCAAAGACCCGGCGTTGGCGGCACAAATCCACCTGCGCCGAGGGGATCTGGATACAGCCGCCAGAATCTGCACGGATGCGATCTCATCGGGCAACCTCTCGCCGATGCTGCGTCTGGTGCTGGCGGGCATCTACCAGGATCGCGGCGAGATCGATCGAGCGGAAGACAACCTTGTCGCGTTGGTCAGGCACTACCCCAACAGCTCTGAGGCGTTCGCCTGGCTGAGTCAGTTCTACGCGCGCTCGGGTTTGATAGATCGCGGGGGGCAGAAGCTCAAGGAGTTGGAGGTCTATAACGAGACGCTGGCGGTTCTGTCGCGGGCTGGGTTATTGGGATCGGCCGAGCGTATCGAAGAGGCGATTGAAGTTCTGGATCCGTTGCTGGATCGGCTGATCCGTGAAGGTCATCCGATGGCGCAGTCGGTCGCAGATAAGATCTCAGAGTTGCACAAGCAGTTAGGTGAGGAGACGTCGGCGCTGGCGGTGTATGACCGGCTCTATGCGCAACAGGCGCAGGGGTCGTCGGGGATGTTGCGTGAGCTTATCCAGGGCTGGGACAGCGACACCCCGGCGAGGCGTATGGCCAACCTCGACGCGGCGGCGGCCCGGGTGTCGGGCGATGACACCGCGGTGCTGATCGAGTTGAGCCGTCGTTACGCGATGCTGGGGCGAGCGGATCAGTCGTTGTCGATCGTTCAGCGCGGGTTATCACAGGCGCCAGACAGCGTTGACTTGCTGGGCGTGAAGGCCGGGGTGCTTGTGATGCTCGGCCGGACCTCAGACGCGGTGGAAGCCTACCGGCGGGTGATAGAGCTATCGCCGGGAGATGAAGCGGTGCAGGTGCGTTATGCACGGGCCCTGTCGGCGGATGGGAAGCGGCCCGAAGCCGAGGAGGTGCTGACGCAGTTAATGCGGGCGGATGTGGCGGGCAGCGAGGCGGCAAGGGCGGCCCTTCTTGAGACATACCAGGAACTTGGGCTGCACGAGCGCGTCGCCACGATGGTTAACGCGTCGCTTGATAAAATTGCGGTGGGTGAAGACGCGGCGTTGGACCGAGCGATGGGTAAATCGCTGATGGCGCAGGGGCGGCACACCGAGGCGCAGCAGCGGCTCGGGGGGGTCGCGGCGGGTTCTGCCTACTTCCCGTCGGCGCAGATTTTGTACGCTCAAAGCGAGGTGCAGGCCGGTGACATGCGGGCGGCCTTGTCTCGAATCTCGGGGCTGATCGGGGACACGGTGATGGTTCGGCGTGTGGTCCCGGTACTCCTGGGGCTGGAATTGGGTTCGTCAGATAACCGGTCGCTGCTGGTCCGGGCGGACAGCGAGATCGATGTCGATGCGCTGCCTTACGAGTTGGCGTTGCGCTGGATGGCGATGCGTTTGAAACTTGCGGA
>JAJDCT010000064.1 GCA_029260695.1 Phycisphaeraceae bacterium | reverse complement strand
GCTCAGGATCTGATTGAACTCCTCCGCCATGGCCTTCGCCGCTTCGGCGCTGGCTGCTTTAGCTTTGGCGGATTCATCGGCCAACCGTGCGGTGGTAGCACGGGTCTCTTTCACCTGGCCGGCCAACTCGTCAAGCAGTGTATTGGCCGTGTCTAACTGGGCCTGTGCCAGCCTCAGCCGTCCGGACAGATCAGTTGCGAACACCTGCTGCTGCTCGGCGGCGGCGGATTCGATCGCGGCTTGACGCTCGATTTTGGACGCCTGGTCCTCCAGGTTGTGCATCAGTTCGCCTTGGGCGACAAACGCCTTCTCACGCAGAGCCTGGGCCTGGGCGTTGCCATCATCGGCGAGGCTCTTGAACTTCTGGACCTGTGCTGACACGGCCTCCAATTGGCTGGTGAGGTCGGCGGCCTCCTGGGTAAACTGCTTTTGCTTGGCGGCCTGTCGTTCGATTTCTTCCTGGAGTTTAGCCAGTGACTCAGCGGTTTGAGGTTCCAGAGAATCCGCACGTTTAGCCGAGCCTTCTAATGCCGAGAGGTAACCCAGCAGTGAGGTGGACCTTCCGGCTAGAACCGCATTCTCAGCCGCGGCCTCGCTCGCCGCGTGAACCGCCGCCGAGGAGTCGATGTCCGCACCGATACGCAGTGCCTGAAGCTTCTGCTGCGGGGCGTTGAGCGCCATCACCTTGTTCAAGTCGGCGAACGCAGCGTCCATCGTCTCCTGCCGGTAGACCAACAGACCCGTGGATTCACCGGGCTGGTCCTTTGACTGTGGGACGTAGCCGGCGTTGGCCTGCTGCAACTTCGCCAGGGCCGCGTCGAGGTGACGTTGAGCCTCCGCCTGCTGGGAGGCCTCACTGTTGCATCCGGTCAGGCCCAAGGAAATGCCAACGAGCATGAACAATGTGGGGAGAATCTTCGGCACGGGGTCGTCCTTTCGCTTCACGATACATGCCCATCAACGGGCAACTCAATCGGGCACGGATCATGCGTTATCAATGACAGCACGGGCCTGTCGACAGGCGGCTTTATTCGCCGACCGTGTCTGTGTCTTCGTCAGTTTTCTCATCTTCCCACACCGGCGGTCGGTAGCTGATGCCGTACTCGGGTGCGGGCTTCCATAGCTGGTTGATCACTTCCACATACTGCTCGAACCGGACATCTTGCTCATTGACGAACTGAGAACGCCAGCCCGGGACATCCGGGTGTGGAGTCGCGGCGGCGTCCCGCTTCAGGCCGTATTGAAGCAACAGTGATCGACTGGGGTTGTCTCGATCAATCACAGCCCCCTGTGAGTTCTGTATCCGGTTGAGGATGTAAAAGTTGGTGTAGACGGTCTCGTCTCTGTTGGGCTGGACGCGGAACAGGAACAATCCGCCCGGAGACTTATCCCCGTGGCAGCCCGTCGTGGCGCAGTAATTCAGGACATAACGCTGATGGAGCCGAGAACGGAATCCCCTGATCCCGGGCGAATCCTGCTGGATGACCACCTCGCCGTAGAGCTCCCGGGCCTGCAGCTGAAACAAAACGCCCAGTTGCTCGTACCCGGGCATTTTCCTAAACGCACGTTGGTCTTTGACCAGCCGGTCGTCGCTGGCGTACGTCTCAAAGAGTTTTTCAATCGTGTCAGGCCGAAGGGTCACCCGTGGTTGGGCGTCGACGTCTGCCTCGTAAACCCGGATGAGGTTGATCTGCTCCTTGGTCAGCAACTGCTCTGCGCCGGGGGTCTGCGTCATCACCGTGACCGGGTCCTGTGAGTGTGTGTCCGTCCTGGGCCGGGCTTCATTGGGCGTGGATTCCCGCTGCCGGTCGAGGCGGCTCTGCACCACGGTCTGAAGCGAGCGGACCTTATCGCTGCCGGGGAAAGCCTGTTCGAGTGACCGCAACTCGGACATCGCCAAGTCGAACCACTTCTTCTCGTACATCGTGTAAGCCAGGCGGTACCGCCCGTCCAGATCGCTGTCTTCCAACTCCGCCCGCATCTGACGGTACTGCTCCTGCGGCGCCGCCATGAGTTGAATGTCCTGGATCGATCGGCGTGGGATCGGCGTCTTGATCCCTGAGATCAGCAGAGTCACCGTCACCTCGTCCTGAGTGACAAGCTCGCCGGAAAGGGTCCGGCCATCGAGGGTCGTCACGACGGCCTCGCGTGCCCAACCGGGGCTGGCTGGCATGAGTACCACAAGAATACAGGCCAATGTAAGCCACGCGCGAAAATCGGATGCACGCATCATGATGCCTCCTAAGCAGGGCCGTGGGCATTCTTAGCACCCGTCGGTAACCACCTGCTTAAACCCGTTAGTTCGGTCGCCGGCAACCGGCACTGGTCACTCACGCCCATGGTCTAACACCCACCAGAATACCGCCACCAGTATATGCCATCAGCACTTAAGCGAAAACCGCAAGGCCTATGCCCCTAAGCCAGGGCTAACCCCGGTGCGGGGGTCAGGACCGTGCCTCCAGCAGCTCCTGGGCCATCGTAATCAACCGCTCAAGACGGACCGGCTTAAGGATGTAACCGTCGACCCCTAGCGTCTCGGCGTATTGCTGGTGGCGTCGGCCTTCATTGGCGGTGACCATAACGACGATCGGGGCATTTTCGATCTTCTTGATTCTGTCCAGAACCAAGAAGCCCGACCGCTTAGGCAGCATCATGTCCAACACCACCAGGTCCGGCGGCTCGGCTTCACAGATCCGTACCGCCGAGTTCCCATCGCCGCAGTACTGCGTCAAGGCCCCCTCGGCCTGCAGGGCGTGGTCGATCGCGGCCCGGACTTCGGGGTCATCATCCACAATCAAGATCTTGCGCGATTCCAGCCGCATTTCTTCGGACTCGTCTGTCATCGGGTTCATATTGCCTTCTGTTGGGTTAGTTGCGTCTTCGCTCATGTTGAGCCTCTTGTGTAGGGGTGAGCCCGGGCGGTTGGCCCGGAATGTTGTTTCTGCGGGTTGTTCCGAGGCGGGGTGATCCTCTTTCCGCCAGCAGGCGGTCCGTTGGATCTTAGGCGGGGTCCGGGGCTTCGGCGGGCTGCGTCAGGCGGTCCATCTGGGCCTGGTCCATCCAGGGCAGGTCCTCAAGGTTACGCCTTAATGCCTTGGGCATCTCGGCACCCTGACGCTCGTGGCGGGGCCGGCTCTTCCATCGGCGGTGCATCCACAGGTACTGCATGGGTCGCATCCGTACCATCGTCTCGATCGCCCGGGCGTATCTAGCTGTCACATAGTACAACGGGTCGTGCCTGTCCTGCCAGTCGCCCGGCTGAATCACGTCCGCGACCCCCAATTCGTAGTGAAATCCGGGCCCGACCCGGTGGGCATACCCACAAACTATCGGGACCTCCTCGCGGATCGCCAAGAGCCCGATCGACTTATACGAGCTGGCCAGCCTCCCGAAGAACGGCACGAACATCCCTTTATCCCCGGCGTTCTGGTCGGCGATAAACCCCAACGCACCGCCGCGGCCCAGCACCTCCAGCATCCGCTCGGTCGCGTCCCACTTGGTGATGATCCGCATCCCCTTGTTCTCACGGATACCCAGCAGCCAGTCGTTTATCAGCCGGTTGTCGATCGGCCTGGCAATCGCATCGACCTCGTAACCGATCACCGCAAGCAGGTAGCCCAGCACCTCCCAGTTCCCCAGGTGCCCGGTCAGGAGGATCACCGGCTTGCGAGCGTTCAATAGTTCCAGTGCGGGCCCAAGGTTGCCCGTCGAGGTACGTTTGGGCCAGGAGTCCCGGCTGATCACACGCGGGGTGTGGCAGACCTCGATTGCAAGCTGAACAAAGTGCTCGAATGACCCCCGGCAGACACGCTGAACCCGCTGCGGGGTCCAGTCCGGGAACGCCAGTGAGATGTTTCGGCAGGCTCGTTCTCGGTGACGTTTGTCCCAGGCATACATCGCCCGGCCGATCCCGGCGGCGGTGCGCAGATTCGTATCGATATCGAACATCGTCAGCCCCATCGCAGCCAGGCGGGCTGCGATGTACTGCGTCCAAATGGCAATCGGGCCTTGGTCTTTCGCCATCGGCGGGCTGTCTAGCGGTCGTAGTAACCCACCAGTGCCAGGAACCGATTCTGGTTCAGCACCGGGATACTCAGCGACGGCGACTTCGCCTCGCCGATCAACTGTTGGTAGGTCTCAAATTCTCGCTGAGCCGCGACGTACTCGGCGATCTTCACAGGGTCGACCTCGCCATCCGGCGGCGGCGTCGGCAGCGGCGGCTCGGCACCCAGCACCAGGTAGTCCACGTCGTACGTCAACTCGTCGGCTACTTTGCCGCCCCACTGGTTTATACGGCTAAGGATCCTGCTCAGTCCATCGGGGTCAGTGACACCGTCGCCGTCGATGTCAAACTCGCCGTAAACGTAGAACTTGTGGATCGTCTGTGGGTCGTAGGCCAGGTTGACGATCTGATCGTTGTCTTTGATCGACTCGCCCCGTTCGAGTCTGACTATTCGTGCGATCGACGCGGCGTCGTCGACACTCACGACCTCAAGCGTCGCCTTGCCCCGCAGCTTCTCGAACTCATTGAGCTTGACCAATTCACTGGCGCCGAAGACCTCAAACGTCATGCCCATCTGCAGCCGGTCGCCCCGGCCCAGGCTGATATAGACCTCCGGACGCCCACCGATGATCGATACGACCCGCCCATCGGCACGCGTCAGGTTGCCTGGGCCCGGGTCTTGTTCGTCGCCGCCGCTGAGTATGGCATTGATCTTCACCAGCTCGCGGATCTCAGCCTCGTACTTATTGATAGTATCTTCAAGCTCTGCGATACGGCTGACGTATTCCTCGCGGGTGCTGGCCATCTGGCCATCCAGCGTGGATTTCTGCTCCTGGATTTGGT
>JAJDCT010000063.1 GCA_029260695.1 Phycisphaeraceae bacterium | reverse complement strand
TTCGGCCGATGGGGAATATCGCTTACCTGCTGCACGCCCGGACGCACTGGCTGCGTGACACGGGGGCGGCGATGAGCCCGTTTGCGGCGTTCCTGTTTCTGCAAGGGGTCGAGACGTTGCACCTGCGGATGCCCCGTCACTGCGAGAACGCGCTGGCGGTTGCCAAGCATCTGGAGGCGCACCCGGCGGTGGCCTGGGTGAACTATCCCGGGCTCGCATCACACAAGGACCACGCACGGGCGCAGTCGTATCTGCCGGACGGGCAGGGCGCGATCCTGGGCTTTGGTATCAAGGCCGACGGGGACAAGGCGATGGAGGCGGGCAAGGCATTTATCAACGCGACCCAGCTCTGCTCGCACCTGGCGAACATCGGCGACGCCAAGACACTGGTCATCCACCCCGCGTCGACCACGCACCAGCAACTGACCGCCGAGGAACAGGCGAAGACCGGCGTGACGGCGGATTACATCCGTATCTCGGTTGGGATCGAGGATGTGGCGGATATTATTGCTGACATCGATCAGGCGCTTGCGGCGGCGGTGTGATTGGGTTTGAAGTTTGTTTTGGTAATACTTTTAGCCCTGCCCGAAAGGGCGGGGTTTTTTGTGGCCGCGGCTTCCAGGCTGGGCGCTTGCGGATCGGTTAATCGAGGTTGTTTACGCCCGCCTTCATCCCGTTGCATTGGGTAACATGTAGCCATGACCGACACCTTCGACAGCACCGACGCAGTCCGATCGGGTTCGCCTTTGCGGCACCTTAAGACGGAGACGTTTGATGGGGCGTTTAAGATGCGCTTGGGTGGTACGTTGCCGGGGGTGGTCTGTGGGTATGAGACGTATGGTGTGCTGAATGCGGACGCATCGAATGCGGTGTTGATGTGTCACGCGATCTCGGGTGATTCGCATGTGGCGCGTCACGAAGCCGACGACGAGCCGGGGTGGTGGGACGCGTTGGTCGGGCCGGGCAGGGCGGTGGATACGGAGAAGTTTTTTGTGATCTGCGCGAATGTGTTGGGTGGGTGTCGTGGCAGCACGGGGCCCGGGTCGATCGACCCGGAGACCGGTAGGCCTTACGGCCCGGCATTTCCCGATGTCACCGTGGAAGACATGATCGATGTGCAGGCGAAGCTGCTGGATCACCTGGGGGTTAAGAAATTAGCTGCGGTGATCGGCGGTTCGTTGGGCGGGCATCAGGCGATGGCCTGGGCGGCGCGGTATCCTCAGCGCGTCGGTGCGTGCTGTGCTCTGGCGACGTCGACAAGGCTGACCAGTCAGGCGTTGGCGTTTGATGTGGTGGCACGCAACGCGATCCAGAGTGACCCGGATTTTCATGCCGGTCAGTACTACGGCAAGCCGACGCATCCTGATACCGGGCTGGCGATCGCGCGGATGCTCGGGCACATCACATATCTTTCTTCGCAGGGTATGTCCGACCGGTTCGACATCGACCGGGACAGCCCAAGACAGATCGACACCGACTTTGAGGCGAAGTTCTCGGTCGGCTCGTACCTGGCGCACCAGGGGCAGCGCTTCGTCGGGCGGTTCGATGCCAACAGTTATGTGACGCTGTCGATGGCGATGGACCTGTTTGACATGGGGCAGACGCACGAACAACGGGTCGAGGCGTTTGGGGCGGCGACGTGTCGTTGGCTGGTCGTGAGCTATTCGAGTGACTGGCTGTTTTTGCCGAGTCAGTCGCGCGAGGTGGTGGCGGCGCTGACGGCCCGTGACCAGGCGGTGACGTACACGGAGTTGCGGACGGATTCGGGGCACGACGCGTTTTTGATTGAAGAGGATGTGCAACGGTTTGGGCCCTTGGTGCGTGCGATGATCGACCCGCCCCCGGATTCCGCTTCGGATATGCCCCCGGCCCCTGGGTGTGATTCATTGCCGGGTGTTGAGGATGAGCCCTTGAGTCTGATCGACGGCCGTATCGCGCAGCTGATCAAGCCCGGCGAGTCGGTGCTGGACCTGGGTTGCGGGGATGGTCGGCTGTTGTCTGCGTTACGCGATCGGGGGGCGGGGCGGTTGTGTGGGGTGGAGGTCAAGGAGCACTCGATCGTCGCCACGGCGCAGCGGGGCTTGCCGGTGCTGGATTACGATCTGAACAAGGGGCTGCCGGAGTTTTCCGATGACAGTTTTGATGTCGTGGTGTTGTCCGCGACGCTGCAGGCGATCGGTCGGATCGATGTGTTGTTCGACGAGATGCTGCGAGTGGGTCGAAGATGCGTGGTGAGTTTTGCGAACTTCGCGTACCGCGAATTGCGTGAGATGTACGCCGAGCACGGCCGGAGCCCCAAGGCGAAGGGGGAGTACCACTACGACTGGTACGACACGCCCAACCGCCGGTTCCCCTCGATCGCGGATGTGCAGGAACTGCTGGCCAACAAAGGCGCGACGATCCACCGTGGGATTTATCTGGATACGCAGGCGGGGAAGGTCATTGCCGAGGACGATGACCCGAATCTCAATGCGGATACGGCTGTGTTGGTGGTTAGCCGGGAGGGGTGATTAGGCTGTGTCGTAGGTTTCCAGTTCTTCTGAATCTGGCTTCTGGAACCACGTCAGCCATTCACGCAACTCTTCCTCGGTCACGGTAAAAGTGCCAGCCGGCAGGCCCATGTTTCTTTCATCGATCCGCCGCCACAACTCGTCGTCGGGGACGTCCAGGTAGTGTAGTTGTACTTTAGCTCCGAGTTTCCGCGCGGTGTCTCGGTAGCTTTCCCGTTCGCCCTTACCCCAGAAGCCGTTTTCAAGGATGACATCTAACCCGGCGGGAAGCAATCGTTGAGCCAAGTCCCATTGCATGGCTTCAACGATGTCACGCAATCGTTCGTTCTCCTTACGATCACCGTGGTCCGCGAGCAGGCTGCCGATCCATTCATCGGGCGAGAGCCTGATGGCCGACGTTTCGGCTTCGATCTGTTTGGCGAGCGTGGTTTTTCCGGCACCCGCCATGCCACACATGAGGTATAGAGTTGCCATGGCGCATTATGGGCGGATAGTCACTCGGTAGGAAATCAAGAGAAAAGCCCACGTCCGACTGACGTGGGCTTCGGGGTTGAGTGCGTTGCCATTACGGGGGAAAACTTACCCGCGTTGTAGTTTTTCTACGATGCCCTTGTCTTCGAGAGTGGTGATGTCGGAGGTGATCTCGACGTCGGCGGCGATGTCTCTTAGG
The DNA here is from genome assembly GCA_029260695.1 of Phycisphaeraceae bacterium. GTDB lineage: Bacteria > Planctomycetota > Phycisphaerae > Phycisphaerales > Phycisphaeraceae > JAJRRS01. The sequence goes on along the minus strand of JAJDCT010000063.1, from coordinate 1,791 downwards.
AGGCGTCGCATGATCTTGCCGGAGCGGGTTTTGGGTAGGGCTTCGGTGAGTTTAATCTGGTCGGGCTTGGCGATCGGGCCGAGTTCTTTGCCGACGTGTGCGGCGAGTTCTTTTTTGAGTTTATCGGCTTCGTCGCCGATGGGCATGTCGGTGAGGAGGATGACGAAGGCTGCGATGCCTGTGCCCTTGATTTCGTGAGGGAACCCGACGACTGCGGCCTCTGCGACGGCGGGGTGGCTGACGAGCGCGCTCTCGACTTCCATGGTGCCCAGGTTGTGTCCGGCGACGATGATGACGTCGTCGATGCGGCCCATGATCCAGAAGTTGCCGTCGTCGTCTTTGCGCGTGCCGTCACCGGCGGTGTAGAAGCCTGGGACCTTGGACCAGTAGGTGTCGATGAATCGATCACGGTCGCCGTAGATGCCTCGGAGCATGGCGGGCCAGGGCTTGCGTATGACGAGGATGCCACCGGTGTTGGTTTCGACTTCTTCACCTTCGGAGTTGACGGCGGCGATGTCGATGCCGAAGAACGGGGTGGTGCAAGAGCCTGGGACGGTGGTGGTTGCGCCGGGCTTGGGCGTGAGCATGTGTCCGCCGGTCTCGGTCTGCCACCAGGTGTCGACGATGGGGCATTTGCCGCCGCCGATTTTTTCGTGGTACCACATCCACGCTTCGGGGTTGATGGGTTCGCCTACGGTGCCCAGTAGCTTGAGGCTGGAGAGGTCGTGTTTTTCGACGTGTTCATCGCCCCACTTCATGAAGGCGCGGATGGCGGTGGGTGCGGTGTAGAACTTGGTGACTTTGTGGCGTTCGATCATGTCCCAGAAGCGGTCTTCTTTGGGGAAGTTGGGTCCGCCTTCGTACATGAGTGTGGGGACCTGGTTTGGGAGCAGGCCGTAGATGATGTAGGAGTGCCCGGTGATCCAGCCGATGTCGGCGGTGCACCAGTAAAGCTCGTTGGGGTCTTCGGGGTGCAGGTCGAAGGTGTATTTGGCGGTGAGGTAGGTGTAGACCATGTACCCGCCGGTGGTGTGCATGATGCCCTTGGGCTTGCCGGTGGACCCGGAGGTGTAGAGGACGAAGGCGAGGTCCTCGGCGTCGAGCTGTTCGGCGGGGCAGTCTTCGCTGGCGGAGGCCATGAGTTCGTGCCACCACTGGTCGCGGCCGGGCTTCATGGTGACGTCGTTCTTGGCGTGCTGGACGACGACGCAGGTTTCGACGAGGTCGGTGAGGTCCATGCCGTCGTCTGCGTTTTGTTTTAGTGGGACCACTTTGCCTCTGCGCCATCCGCCGTCGGCGGTGATGATGATCTTGCTCTTGCCGTCTTCGACGCGGTCGCTGATGGCGTTGGCGCTGAAGCCCCCGAAGATGATCGAGTGCGGCGCTCCGATGCGTGAGCAGGCGAGCATGGCGATGGCCAGCTGGGGGATCATGGGCATGTAGATCGTGACGATGTCGCCTTTTTTGACGCCGAGTTTCTTGAGGACGTTGGCGAATTTGCTGACTTCTTTAAGCAGGTCGTTGTAGGTGAAGTTGATGATGTTGGGTTTGCCGTTGGCGTCGACGGCCTCTGATTCCCAGACGATGGCGGTCTTGTCGCCCAGGCCCGCTTCGACCTGGCGGTCTAAACAGTTGTAGCAGAGGTTGATCTTGCCGCCGACGAACCACTTGGCGTCGGGGAGGTTCCACTGAAGGACCTGGTCCCAAGGCTTGAACCAGTGCAGGTCCTTGGCGACTTCGCCCCAGAACCCCTCGGGGTCTTCGATGGAGCGTTTGTGCAACTCTTGGTAC
>JAJDCT010000062.1 GCA_029260695.1 Phycisphaeraceae bacterium | reverse complement strand
TACCAGGGGAGGCCGGGTTGGGCGGCTTGCCTTGAGTCGATGTGGTGTAGCAGGGGCGTGTTCAGGGCGAGCGAGCGGCGGTTCCCATCGGTGTCCAGTTGTGGTCCTAAGTCTACCGGGCGAAGCTCTGCGGACTGGCAGCCGGTGAAGACCAGTATGCCGGCCAGGCAAAACATCAGGGATAGTGGGCGGATGGCACGCATCACCCTTCAAGTAGCTAATCCGGTGCCGCATCGGAGTCTGGGGGACCAAATCGCCTGGGGTGTTCTGGTAAATATATTGGTAGCAATATATTAAGCGCGTAATTGAGGCGTGGCCTCAAGCGGACTGGACTGGATAGGTCATGCCGGTTGTAGCCTGGGGGCAACACGAGGTGTCGGATTGCGCCTCGATAGATGGTGGTTGCTTAGTTGGCTGTGAGGTGGCCTTCGCCCGGCTTCAGTGGATACCGTCACTCATTGTGGATGTGTACAGTTGGTGGCGGTTAACAGAAGTGATGACTCTCTTATGTTGCTACAAGGCGAGGGTCGAACTGGCTAATCTCGGAGTCAAACTTGATGAGCCGGTCCGGTGGATGCTTGCAGGGTCGGTTTGGGAGCGGGTGTGGGGCCGAGGAGTCGTATGGCCTAGAATGGTGTCATGCGGGTTGACGAGACACCCACGGATATGTCCTATGGCGACGCGGCAGCCATGCTTGTGCGATTGGAAGATGCGCTTAGCCGGCGGGGGCGGGTTATCACAGCGTATTCAGGTGGGGTCGATTCAACGCTCGTGGCGGCTGTCGCGAGGCGAGTTCTGGGCAGGGACAACGCGCTGGCGGTGATCGGGGATTCCCCCTCGTTGCCGCGTTATGAGCTGGAACAGGCACGTCAGATTGCGAAGGATCTGGACCTTGAACTGATCGAGGTAAAACCGGGTGAGCAGGACGACGCGGGATACCGCGCTAATGCGGGGGACCGTTGTTATTTTTGTAAGACACACCTTTATGACTCACTGAGGCGTCTGACTAAGGAGTTGGGCTTCCGGTACATCGCCAACGGGACGAACACCGACGACCTGGGCGACCACCGTCCGGGATTGGTTGCGGCCGATGAAGCGGAGGTGATATCGCCGTTGATCGAGACGGGGCTGGGTAAGGAGCAGGTGCGTCGGGTCGCGCAGGTGTTGGGTCTGTCGAACTGGGACAAGCCGGCGGCGGCGTGTCTGGCCAGCCGTGTGCCTTATGGCAGCGAGGTGACGCCACAACTTTTGAATCAGATAGAGCGGGCGGAGGACGTCCTGCGCGGGCTTGGGTTTACCGGGTGCCGGGTCAGGCACCACGGTCAGGTTGCGCGGATCGAGTTGCCGATGGACCAGGTGCCCCGGCTGATGGATGAAGACGTGAGGCAGGCGGTGGCGCAGGGGGTGCGTAGCGCAGGGTATCTTTATGTATCACTTGATCTGGAAGGGTTCCGCAGCGGCAGCGGGAACCTTGCGCTGACGGTCAGCGCGGTGGGGCGAGGCGGGGACGGGTAAGTTCGATCAGCACGGGGTTAGACATGGATACGTCAGGTGTTTTCGGCCGAAGGTTGGTCACGCTAAACCGCAAGCGAGGTTTTCGCGCCGGTTCCGGTGTGTTGCGTATTAACCGGATACGGCCACGACTACATGCGGGGATGCTGCTGTGGGGTTTGTTGTGCTTATGCTTTTTTTCTGGGCGCGTCATGGCTGCGGAGGGCCTGGACACGCAGACGCAGCAGCTATGGGATCGTCATTGGCGGGTATACGCCCAGCGGTGTTCGGAGTTTGAGGGTGGGTACCTGTGTAGCCCGACGTATGACAGGCGTTACCCAAGCTCGGCCGGCATGACCGTGCGTCAGGCGGAAGCGGAGCTATCTAAAAAGGTCAAGGTCGGCGGCGGCGGGGTGGTGGTGACCAAGACGGTGAAGATGCCGATCGGCGAGGCCGAGGCGATGGCGAGACCGATCCCCAAGCTTTCGGTCGGGCAGTACGGGTTTTTGGCGTCGGTGGAGGTTGCCGAAGTTCTTGGCCCCACGTCGATGGTGGTCGAAGATCTGTATCTGATCGACCCGGCCGCTCTGCGTGAGGAGTACAGGGCCGATCGCGACAAGGCCCGGCATGCGGACGATACTGACGCGGCGGGTGCGGCGTTGGAATATGTGTACAGGCACCGCGATGCGCTGGTGAAGAGGCAGAAAGACAAGCGGCACCGGCGGGTGGTTCTGCGTCTGGAAGGCTATTCGACAGACGGCCTGTTTGCTGGGGATCGATGGTCTGGGCCAATGGGCGAGGGGCTTAGGGTGTTGATCGTCAAGCCAGAGAATTATGGGAACAAGAAACGATCTCGGCAGAGATTGGTCGGGTTGTCGCTGAAAGATATCCGGTGGGGCCTAAGTGAAGCTGCATTTATCGAGATGCTGGGGTCCCGCGGCATGGACCCGGAAGGTTTTATCGCGCTGATAATGGAAAAGATGGCTGAGGATGATCCCAAGACGGCTAAGTCGCGGGTATTTAATTCGTTGCTCCCGACGCTGGATAAGCCGGATGAGCCAGCCGAGGATTCATCGCCGGATGTCACGCGGGGCTCCGAAGGCGTGGACGCTGGCTGATAAGAGGCGTTCTGCTTCCTGGGTATTGATGCCGACCGGATACAGCCCTAGAATCGGGCTGGACGTTCAACCTTCGTGAGACGCTTTTTTGAAACGCAAGTGTGACAGATGCGCGCGGCCGGCGACCCACCACTCGGTGGAGATCATCCAGGGCAAGAAGATCGAGAAGCACCTGTGCGATGAGCACGCTTCTGAGGAGGGGCTTGCGATCAAGTCGATCCACACGCCGATCAACGAGTTGCTGACGAACTTTGTCAAGATCCACAGCAGCGGCGAGGCCGATCAGCCGACGCCGGGCGGCGTATGTGAGGGCTGCGGTCTGACGTTCGCGCAGTTCCGTAAAGACTCGTTGTTGGGCTGCCCGGACTGCTACAAGGCGTTTGAGCAGCCGTTGTCGACGCTGCTGGAGCGGGCGCACGAGGGGGGGACACACCACATCGGCAAGGTGCCCCGACGCGCCGGTGCGGGCGAGCAGAGGCAGGCCATGCTGATGCGGATGCGCAAGCAGCTCAATGCCGCGGTGGTCGGCGAGGACTACGAGTTGGCGGCACGTCTGCGTGACGACATACACCGTTTCGAGGAGGAGTCCTCGTGAGCCTGCATAACTACACCGACCACGCGGGTGAGTGGCTGCGTGGGACCGGCCCGCACAGCGATATCGTGATCTCAAGCCGGGTCCGGCTGGCGCGAAACATCGCGGGGTTTCCCTTCGTCGCAAAGTCGAGTCGGCGTCAGCGCCACGAGGTGCTCGCGGCCTGCAAGGAACGGATTGTCAGCGATCGGCTTGCACCGAATATCCTCTGGGTGGACCTCACACAAAGTCCTGCTCTTGACCGGCAACTGCTCGTGGAGCGGCACCTGATCAGTCGGCAGCACGCCAAGGCTAGGGATGATGCCCCCCGGGCCGTGGCGGTCGGTTCCGACGAGACGTTTGCGATCATGGTTAACGAGGAAGACCACCTGCGTATGCAGGTTATGCGCAGCGGGTTGCAGCTCTCCGAGGCGTTCGACCAGATCAACAGGATCGACGACATCCTCGAAGACCACATCGACTACGCCTACGCCCGGCGATTTGGGTACCTCACCGCCTGCCCGACCAACGTCGGCACGGGGCTGCGTGTCAGTGTGATGCTTCACCTGCCTGCGCTGAAGATCACCGGAGAGATCGATAAGGTCCGCCGGGCTGCGCGAGACATGCATCTTGCGGTGCGTGGCCTGTTCGGTGAGGGGTCTGATGCCTTGGGCGACCTCTACCAGATCTCTAACCAGACGACGCTGGGCAAGGCCGAGGAGGAGGTGCTCGCCGACTTCCAGAACACGATCGTGCCGCAGATCATCGCGTACGAGCAGCAGGCCAGACAGGCGCTGATGCGACACCGTGAAGCGGAGTTCGACGACAAGCTCTGGCGGGCCTGGGCCCTACTGACCCATGCACGGGTGATGGGTGGTGAGGAAGTGTTGTCACTGCTGTCGCACCTGCGACTGGCGGTGAATCTTGGGCGGGTGAACCGCACGGATATCCGTACGATCAACGAGCTGTTCCTGCTGACCCAGTCGGGGCACCTGCAAAAGATCTCCGGCTGTGAGATGGACGCCCCGACCCGCCGGGCGGCTAGGGCCCGGTTGTTGAGACAGCGCCTTGGTGGCGACGCCGAGCACTCATGATCTCCGACTAGTGAAAAAGGCCTATTGCTGCATACGAGGTCATCACGGGCCTTGGATTTGGGTACTCTGATGGGTTGTCTCCGGTCTGTACTGCATTCGACAGCTCTTTTTTCCCCGTATTTTCCACAATACTCCCGGGTCCGTATTTCTCTTGCCACGGGCTGCTAAATGCCTAATATAGAAGTGCAGGGCATGTCATGGATGGTGCCGGGTATTCGACTTGGATTCGGGGGCAGTTAATCAGGAGACCTATGGGGCTGCGCGAAGACATCATGAACGAGACTGTCGCCCAGCTGCCGCTGCGGCGGGCGGTTACTGTGACGGCTGGCAAGTCGGCGAACGAGGCGATCCGGTTGATGCGTGAGAACAAGCTGGGCTGCGTGTTCGTTGTTGACGAGCTTGGCCGACCGACGGGCAAATTCACCGAGCGGCAGGTGCTCAAACTCGTCTGTGCTTGCGTGCCGTTGGACGAAACGGTCGGCAAACACATGGTTCCGATCCCCGAGTGCGGCTGTGTACGGCTTGCCGACCCGGTGGTGAAGGTGCTCGAAGGCATGCAACAGACCCGGCTGCGTTTTCTGTGTGTGGTCGATGACAGCGGCAAGGTCGTGGGCCTGACCGGGCAGAAGGGGTTGATGGAATACGTCACCGAGCATTTCCCAAGAGGCATCAAGGTACAGGTCATGACGTCGAAGATGCACATGAGCAAACGGGAAGGGGCCTAACCATGGGGCGAAAGCGCAACCCCGTCGAGCCCGGCGAGTTCGAGGACCCGCTGAGCAACTACGACCCACCGGCGTATGCCGATGAGTTGGAGCGCGTGCTATGCGAGACCGAGGTGTCGCAGATGCCTATCAGGCCGTTGGCTTTTATCGAGAAAAGCGCCTCGGTGCAGGACGCGCTGGACGTGATGGCGAAGTACGAATGCTCCTGTGTGGTCGTGCAGGACGCCGGCCGAGCCGCCGGCATCTTTTCTGCGCGGGACGTTTTGAACAAAATCGCTCACGACCCCGCCACACGCACACAGCCGATCACAGACTTTATGACCCACGACCCCAGGACGGTCTATGTCACCGATTGCCCCGCCAAGGCGCTGAACCTCATGGCCATCGGCGGGTTCCGCCACATCCCCGTGCTGGACGTCGACGACAAGGTCGTGGGCATCCTCGGCCCGCGCCGCACGACCGAGTTTCTGCAGGAACACCTGATCTGACCGCACCCGTTCGACGGCCGCGGCTCAAATCCACCCAAGCTTCTATTCCTCAGCTGGATCTACCGTGATTGTGTTTGTATTGGGATCAAAAGTGGATATTGGTTCCAACTCCTCTTCGAAAATCTGTAGTGTCAAGGCCTTAATCTGATCGTAGTCCGGCTTTTCGAAGAAGAAGCCGTGGGTTCGATGTGCCCCGTCAGCCAGGTACTCATCAAGGTGATACATTCGCTCGTCCTCTTCGATTTGACCCTTCGCGACCGCCAATATCGTAACAGCGTCGTAGCTACCCACGGAGACAAAGCGATCAGTGGGCTCGCCGTCTTTGGTGACATAGAACTTCCACAAGAGCGGCCCGAGACGCCAACCCGCGTCCATGTCGTAGTACTCGAAGACGAATACCCAGCGGTCCTCGAAAGCAAACTGATCACGAATGAAGAATGTTGCATTGCTTAACTCTGGAATTTCTTCGCTATCTCTGAGTTTGTAGAGTTCACCGATGGCTTGTTCACGTTTCTCTTTATGACTGACTCCGCATGCCGAATACGCTTGGATAAGTTTTTTTTGTACCTCCCAATCGTTTGGCGCCAACTCCTTCAGCCGCGACCAAGGCACGCACGCTCGCTGCGGCTCATTCGCTAGATACAACGTCATCCCAAGGTTGTACAACACAACTTCATTATTTGGGTCATCTTTCAACCGAGCTTCGAGTTCATCGATAGTAGACGGCTCCGCCGATGCCGATACGACCAGTAGCAAACAGAGAAGAGTCATGCAGATGTTTTTCATGGTCGAAGCCTCATAATGGAGAGAACGAGTTACGGATACCCGGGTGATTGCCCCAAGATTAGATTGCGGGGAAATCAATCGTCAATCAAACTATGCCTCGGCCGACAGTTCCCATATGGCCTCCGACCGGTAACAGCGCCGGATTGCTTGGGAGTAGTTTAACGCCACTACCTGAGGGAATACAAGGCTTCGTGACTCATTTATCGACGAATGCGGGCAAAAACGATACGAATGCGGGGGGTGGCCCGGTGCAACCGACGGGGACTCGCGACCTCGGCCAGTTGGAACGTGTCGTGCCTGGCATGGCGCACCCTCTTCGCCCCTTGAAACGCCAACCGCAACTGGGGTTTAAAACCGACTCGCAGCACGCCATTGTGCTTGTCAGCCATCACGGGAGCCCTTGTTCGAGAGTGACGTAACCGAATCCGCTTCACAAGACGAGAGAAGCGACTCGGCGGTTCTATAGATTCAGAAAGTCATATTGGGAATGCTGGCTAAGTCAACATCGCGATCGCATTGCGCTGAGGGTTGGCCAGTGGCAGGTCGTCCAGGTTGGTCGGGTTGCGCCACACGCCGGATCGTGGGCGCAGGCGCCCGGAGGTGGCCGACACATGCCAGAGGTGAAATTCGATCGTGCGGTGTGTGGTCTGGTGCGTGAATACGTCCAGTGGTTTTGCGGCTGTGCTAACCAGGGAGAACCGGGCTGTTATCCAGGCGCGGAGCGCTGCGGGCTTGGTTTTCGCGGCCAGGTCTTCGACGGTGGGCAGTTGCCACATATTCGACCAGAGCCCGTTGGTGGGCCGTTGTTCGAAGAGGAATCGGCCGCGGCGTTCGATGGCGATGATGTGGTGATGCACCGTCAGAGGCCGTATGCGTTTGGCGGGGACGGGCACATCCGCGACACGGCCGACACGCAGCACTTCACATTCACTTGAGAGCGGGCAGCCGCCGCACGACGGGCGGGCCTTGGTGCAGATCAACGCGCCGAGCTCCATCACGGCCTGGTTGAAATCGCCGGGTCTCCGCGCGGGGACCAGCTCTTCGGCCAGGTGCCAGAGGGTCTTTTGGGTGTCGGTGGCGTCGATGGGTTTGTCGATCAGGTATAGCCGAGAGAGGACACGCGCGACGTTGCCGTCGAGGATCGGGGCGGGTTGTGAGAATGCGATTGAGGCGACGGCCCCGGCGGTATAGCGCCCGACGCCGGGCAGTTTTTGCAGATCATTGACGTTGTCAGGCACCCGGCCGGCGTGGTTGGTCACGATGTCCTGGGCCGCGGCGTGCAGGTTCCGGGCCCTTCGGTAGTAGCCA
>JAJDCT010000061.1 GCA_029260695.1 Phycisphaeraceae bacterium | reverse complement strand
GGTAGTTTAGTGGGGAATGGGGGCTGGGGGGTTGGAATAAAATAAGCCCACGTTTTGAACACGTGGGCTTTGGGTGTGATTGCGTTGTGCGTCCAGCCTCCGGCTACTTCACGACCAGCGGGGGCTCGAAGGCCTGGTCGGAGACGTCACCGATGTTGTAGCTTTCCAATTCAACGGGCTTTGTCACGGTGAAGTAGAGGTAGAACTCGTCGCCCTTATTCATCTGGCTGATTGGCAACTGCTTGGCGCTTCGGATGGTGTTAAAGGCGTCGTAGTGGATTTCCTGGCTCTTGTCCTCTTTCTTCCAGACCCAGGCGGTGACGAACCACTTATTACCGTCGGTGTCCTCAAGGAAGATGGGGTTGAGCGCGGCGGCGGAGGCCCGGGCAGAACCGAAGAGGGAGACGGCCTGGTCGGGCTCGATACGGACCCGGACCATCGCTTCGTGAGAGGGGATGTCGAATGCGGAGACCTTGCTGCGTGCCCCGATGCTGCTACCGATCTTGCGAGACGACCCCGTGCTGCCTGTCTGAACGACCCCTTGGTCCTTAGTATCGGTGCCGTAGGACAGGCCGGTGCTTGCGTTCTTGCTGATGGCCAAGGGCAGCTTGTTAGATATCTCCAGGTCCAGCGCGTAAGTCCCAGCCCTGATGCCGCTGCGGTCACCGATGGTTGTCGGGCCAGGCTTACCGCCGCCCAAGCCGTCAGCCGCACCGTCACCCGCCTCGGACTCGGGCTCAGGCGGGGCCCCCAGAGCGGCGAGGACGTCGGCGGAGGCGGTCTGTATCTCTTCGGATTCCGGCAGGTTCAGCCGGAGCTTGCGGACCATCAGGAAGCGTGGTTCCTGATCGGCAGGGACCAGGAAGACCCATGAAAACGTGCTGGTCGGGGTGGTGGAGAAAGCAAGTACACCGTCAGAGTCATACGGATGGAAGACGCTTGCATCCCCCTTGGGCTTGGCGAAACCGACAGGTCCCACCAGTTTGATGCCAGTTTCATCTGACTTGGTGACCAGCCTGACCTGCGACGCGGGCAACCGAAGGGCACGGTCGCCATCGAGGGTGCCCTCAATCTTAGACCACTCGGTATCGATCATCACAAGTTTGTAGCCCGGCCTGCGGAAGTCCGGCCCGAGCGCCTCGGCGGTGGCCGGGCTGGCGTCGGTGAGGTTGGCGGCGTCCGCGATGGATGCACCCGTAACTTTCACCGCCCCGGGCGCGGCGACGATCGATACATTCTCAGGACGCATGCGCACCAATGAAATCTGTAAATCCAGGTCGGGCATGTATTCGGCCATGGGCGTGCTCGTAGAAAACGCCCCGCCTGAAAGCCCGCCAAAGAACGTCGCGGTGATGCGGTGGACAGGGACCCAAAGGTCGCCTTCGCCCCGGTCTATCAGTACGCCTCCCCCACCGATTGAGTACGGCTGAAACCCACCCATGTCCGCACCGAAGGGCATGAACCCGAAACCGATGACGGCGATCCCCGCGGTCAGAATCCCGCTGATCGCACCACAAGCAGCACCGAGCAGCGTGCTCACCATCGGCATGAACTGCGCATCGCGGGGGACTAGCTTGTCGACCACCATGCGTAAGATCACCAGCAGCAGCGCGAACGGCACGATCAGCCCGACGGCCCAGGCCATACGCGGGATGTATTTGATCAATAGGCCCAGCGTCAGCGGCTCCCAGATCGCAAAGGAGATCGCGCCCACAGCGATGACGACCATCAGGTGCATGAACGAGGAGAACAGGCCGTGGACCGAACCGAAGTAGGCCATGGCCAGGAGAAACAGGATGATGACAATATTGGTAATGGGCATCTTGGGTGTTCCCTTAAACGGCCTCGGGCCCATCCGAACCTGTCTTGACTGTGCCCTGATCGCTAGGCTTATCCCGGGGCTTGCTCCGGCTGCTGGAACGCCTTGACGACCTGCCGCCAGACTTGTTCGACAGGGCGCGGGTCACTTCCTTGATGTCGGTCACACCCTCGACGACCTTCGCCAGTGCCGCCTCCTGGAGCCAGAGCATCCGCAACCGTCGCAGGTGGGCGCGGAGCTTGTCATCTTCGCCGGTGGCGACGTACTTGCGCGCCTTGTCGTCCAGGATCATGACCTCGAACACGCCGGTCCGGCCCCGGTAGCCCAGGCCCATGCAGTCCGGGCAGGGCTGGGCCTTGTCTTTGACCATGACTTGGCCGGAGGCGTGGAAGAGCTGTTCGACCTTCCCGGGGAGGTTGAATTTCTTGAGCGCCGCGGGGTCCGGGACGAACGGTGTGCGGCAGGTATGGCACAGCCGACGCACCAGACGTTGAGAGATCACAGCGGTGATAGACTTCGCCCCCAGCTTACGGTCACCGACGGCTTTGACCCAGGCACGCAGCGCACCGAACGTGTCGTCGGCCTCCAGTGGCATATAGACCCGGGTTTCAAGGGCGCCTTGCGCGATGTGAGCAGGCGACTTGGAGTCGGCGAATCGGGTGAGGTACAGAACCTGTGGGTCGGCTCGGAAAACCCCAAGCAGTTTTTCGTTGTACTTCTCAGGCGGGATGCTCGCGGGCATGTGGTTGTGGTGGACGCCCTCAAGTTCCCAGGCGATCTGGTCTTCGAGCGTGACCACGCTGCTGGTGTAGGGGTCGTGCCCGCTGAGGATGCTGTAGAGGGTCGTGGTCGTGCCTTGGGCCGGGGGCGCGGCGACCAGTGTCACCCCGCCGAGCGATTCCATCAGGTCCTGGACCTTCTTTAATTGCGGTTCCAGCAGGCCCAACTGCTCCAATGGCATCTGCGTACGCAGGTCCGGGTCTATATTGACGGCCATGCTCAAGCCACGCGTCGAGCCCGAGGTCGTCAGGTCCAGTGTGTGTCGGCCCAGATCCCCGCCATCGACTTTGATCAACCCGTTCTGCTTTTTGCGCCGCTCCGCCAGGTCCAGCCCCGCCGATGACTTGAGGTAATCGACCAGTCGCATCGCCAGCGCCGGCTCTACCGGCGGCTGGGGGTACGAGACCCCGTCGATCCGCGCCACGATCGCGGCCTTGGACGGCTCAACCAGAATATCAATGCGATCGGCGTTACGCGGCAACGAGAAGTCCAACAGGTTTTCAAACAACGTGTGCGCCTCGGCGTTCGGATCGTCCCGGCTGGGTACCGGCAAACGGGTCTCGTCCTTCTTCATCAAGACCACCGCCGCGTGCTTCTGCGCGGACTGCGCCCCACGCTTGCTCATATGCTCGCGGATGAAGTCTAGAGATACTTCCCACTTCGCGGGCCCCGGGACCTCATTGTTTCGGTAATAGACGTAACCCCCAGACACACCCGCGAGGATCAGCAACGCAAGCATCAGGCCGACGAAGAAATACGGGATCAGAAGCAACAGACCAAACGCCAGAACCGCGCTGCCCAAGTGTGCCAAATTCCACAAGCGACGTTTGAGAAAGAAACGCCCGGCATCGCTGTCCAGGTTGCTGACCGCCCACCCCCAACCGGTCGCCAACGCGAGAAATAAGATCGGCTTGAACAGGCTCATCAAAAAGACGGGTTCGGCCGTGGCGATCGCGTGTGTCATGGTTCGGTTCACTGGTCGGGCACGGGGCCCGGGGTCGGTCGGCTCGTTGAGCCGAGATGGTCAGTTTCACGGCCGCCCACCGCGACGGCCTTTCAGGCAATCCAGCCGGAATATCCTGCAAAGGCTATCCGGTGGGTTCAATCATAACCACAGACGCCCTCGGCGTTAAACCCGGGCCCCTGGGACGCGATCAGACAGAAATCCCACGCAACCGCATCTTGATCTCTTCCGGCGACGCAGCGACCTCCGTCGCCACCTTCGGGTGGACATACTGCTTCTCCACCAGGTCCACCAGGCTGTCCGTAAACGTCTGCATCCCCTGCTCGCGGTGGCTCTTCATCACCTCCGGCAGCTCGTCTTCCCTGCCCTCGAGGATGAACTTCCTCGCCGGCGGGCACTGAAGCAGGATCTCCACCGCCGGGATACGCTGCACATCGGGCAACAACGTCGGCAGCAGCTTCTGGTACACGAACGCCTGGAGCTGAAAAGCCAGGAGGTTACGGATCGCCTCTCGTTCTTCCTGAGGGAACAGGTCGTAGATACGCCCAAACGCCTGGGACGCGCTGGACGCGTGGATCGTCCCGAACACCAGGTGCCCGGTCTCCGCAGCCTGTAGCGCCGCCTCAAACGTCTCCTTGTCACGCATCTCGCCGATCAGCACCACGTCCGGGTTCTCACGCACCAGCGCACGCAACGCGATCGGGAACGTCGGGACGTCCAGACCGACCTCACGCTGATTGATGATCGCTTTCTTATCTTCGAATAGGTACTCGATCGGATCCTCAATCGTAAGGATGTGGCAGGCCCGGTTCTTGTTGATATGGTCCAGCAGCGCCGCGATCGTCGTGCTCTTGCCGCTGCCGGTCACGCCGCACAAAAGAACCAGCCCGTGGTGCAACTCACAAAGCTTGTACATCGTCTCGGGCATGTAAAGGTCATTGAGGTCGAGGATCTCAGCACTCACTCGCCGGGCCGCGATCCCGCTTCGGCCACGGGTGCGGAAGATGTTGATACGGAACCGGTGCGTCTGGCCCTTGATATCAAAGTCAACACCCAGGTCAATCGACCCATGCTCGGCGTACCACTTCCACTGTGTCTCACTCAAGGAAGACTCGATCGCACGCTCGAATTCCTTAGACGGGACCGGCGGAACGTCCAGGTTCTTTAACGCGCCCTTCAACCGCAGCTTGGGCACATGACCCGCACGCATGATCAAGTCGGATGATTGGAACTTCACCGCCGCCTCGAAATACTTAGCCAATTTCGAGTCCGCCAGCGAACGCTGCTCGTCCACATGGTCCGCCACTATCGAATCGTGCATCGAAGATTCAGGCAAAATAACTCCTCACCACTATTTCAGTGTGGATACCGTACATCCCCACAGATCTACGCTACCGCCGGATTAAGCGGCAACCACGTCTCGTACCCCGGAAATCCCGCGCCACTCGGGTCACGGGAACCCGGAGGCCCCCGTGGGTGATCCGGTATTTTAACCCATGCTCCCAGCCCCTGCACGCGGGGACAAACCGGACCTACTTCGCGTCCATGCTATCCATTTTCAACACATAACCCATCCGAGCGCCAAGCACTTCGATCGGCTGGTAACCCTGAGCTGTCCCGGCCCCCGACCCCACCGGCTGATTCGGAGCAACCGCCTCAACGCCGTGTAACAGCTCTTGAACCCGCGCCACACCCGGGCCACCAAACGCCAACTGATACCGGTCCACAGGCTGATCGCCCAGGTTCACCACCACCAACACCGCCTCACCACCGCCACGACGCATAAAGGCATGCACCTGTGGGTGGTCCGTCTTGATCGGCGTAAAGTCTCCCTCAGCCAACGCCGGGTGCTCCGCCCGCAAACCGATCAGCCGCCGGTACAGACTCAACAGCGATGCTTCATCGGCAAGCTGGTCCCGGACATTGATCTCGGCAGTGTCATCACCGATAGCATGCCACGGCTCGGCCGTGGTGAACCCCGCCAGGTCATCGGGCGACCACCGCATCGGGCTTCGCTTACCCGGGTCTCCCTCGCCGACGTTGGACATCCCGATCTCTTCGCCGTAGTAAATGAAGGGTACACCGGGGCTGGTCAGTTGGATCGTCGCGGCCAGCTTCGCCTTGCTCAGATCACCACCGAATTGCGACCCCACGCGGTCCATGTCGTGGTTCGCCAGGAACGTCGCGAACTGTGCCCGTGGAAACAATCTCCAACTCGCAACCTGAGCTTCGGCCAACCGATCCTTCTCCCCCGTGTTCGCCGCGTGGACCGTTGCGTAGGCCTGGTCGAACTCGAACGCCAGATCCATCTCACCTCCCACATATTTCGCCACCTCAGACGAGCCCGTCCAGACCTCCCCCACGGTCAGGGTCGACGGCTCAAGACGCTTGTAATACGAGTAAAAACCCCGAAGCCACTCGTGCGTCGGACGGGTGTGCTCTTGATTCTCCCCTACTTCGACCAGGTGCTTGATCGCGTCCAGCCTAAACCCATCCGCCCCCATATCCCTCAGCCAGAACCCCGTCACCTTGAGCATCTCACGGGTTACCGCCGGGTTCTTATAATTCAGGTCCGGCATACGCGAGCTGAACACGCCGTAGTAATACCTCCCATCTATCTCGTGCCAGACCCGCTGGCCCCAGGGCCCCTTGTACTTTGGAAGGTGGCGCGACCAGACATACCAGTCGTGGTTCTCCGAGCGCGGATCACCGGACCCAACAAACCAGGGGTGCTCGCTGGACGAATGATTCAACACCAGGTCAACGATCACCCTGATACCGCGCGCATGCGCCTGCTCCATCAATTCGCGGAAATCTTCGTTGGTCCCGTAGTCGTCTTCGACCGCGTAGTAGTCGGTGGTGTCGTACCCGTGGTAGCTGGACGACTGCATGATCGGCATCAGCCAGATGCCGGTCACGCCCAGATCGTTGTGGGTCGTCGGGTCGCCGTCGTTGAGGTAGTCCAGCTTGTCGATCAACCCGCGGAGGTCGCCGATGCCATCGTTGGCTAGTGGCCCGTGGGTCGAGTCGGAGAACGACCGAACAAAGACCTCGTAGAAAACCGCTCCATCCCACCAACGCAGATCGTTGCCCAGCCCCTTGGATTCGTCGGCACGAACCCCCTGCGGGCAGATGAAGGCAACCAGGCCGATCAGGACCAGCACACCCAAACGGTGTTGTTGCAGATTGACTATGGACTTACGCAAAAAATGCTCCTTTCGGGCTCCAATCTGCTCGTGGCCCCCGGCTGGTTGCCTGAGTCCGGCAAGCCACGGCCTTGCCGACATTCTATCTGATTCACACCCCCCAACCATGTGAATTGTCCGCAAGGGGGGGGTTGCATTCGCTGGCCGCCGCGTTATATTAAGGCTAACATATCCTATTATTGGGCGGGGCGGCGCATGGAACACGCCGCGGAGGGGATCACTATGAGCCGCCCATCAACACCTATCTCGAATTCACACCAAGCAAGCCGTCACCCCGTGCGCCTCAGTTCTCTACACGAGAAAACCCCAAGGGGAAGGCCTTGAACCGTTACCAAGCTGTCACGCTGGGTTACCGACTGATTGTTATGGGTTGATCGACTACAGCGGCTATGAATCGAACACCAACTTACAAAACGATCAGCGCCCGTGGATCATAAAGGGAGGTGGATATGAAAAAACATGGGGCTTATCTCTGAGGCGGCCTCGCCACTGGTGAAACCACGATGGCATCGGGGACGCCTCACATCTAACAACCGATCTCACGCTGTAGTTTTTGTGACTCATCACGCAATCGCAATAAGGGCGGAGAGACGAGGACAAAACATGTTGACCCGACTCCTCACGATCACGGCCGTGCTGGCCGTCCTGTTTACCGCTGCGCCGACGTCCGCCGATTGGAACACCGGGGATCCCGCCAAGTGGGTGCAGATGCCCGACCTCAGCCCGCAGGGCATGGACATCAATGCCTCCTTTGAGCAACAGGTCGGCGCGTTCCCACAGTTGATTGTCCTGGCCGACGACTTCCGCTGCACGTCGACCGACCCCATCACGGACATCCACCTCTGGGGTTCCTGGAAGAACGACCTGTTGCCTGAGGTCTTCGACCCGACGTTACCGGCACCGTTCTTACGACCCGACCCCGGGGCCGTGACATTCAACCTGAGTATCCACGCCGACATCCCCGCGGATCAGAACCCCCTGGGCTTCAGCAAGCCCGGCGAACTGCTGTGGTCGCATGTCTTCAACCCCGGCGAGTTCACGGCCCGCCCGTGGGCGACCAATATCGAAGAGGGCTGGCTCGACCCGATCTCCAGCCAGTTCATCTTCCCAGGCGACACCGTGGCATGGCAGTACAACTTCCTGATCCCCCAAGCCGAGGCCTTCATCCAACAGGGCACCGCAACCGACCCGGTCGTGTACTGGCTGGACGTCGCGGCGATCCCGCAGCCCGAAGTCGCCTCCACCGAAGCACCCCTGTTCGGATGGAAGACATCGGTCGACCACTTCAACGACTCGGCGGTGTACAGCACAACCGACGCGGCCAACTGGCCCAACGTCACCGATTGGCTCCCGATCGAGTCACCCACCGGGCTGACCCAACTGGACATGGCCTTCGTGATCACCCCCGAACCCGCAACCCTCGCGCTGCTGACGCTGGGCTGCCTCGCGGTTCTGCGTAGAAGGTGAGTGAAAGCAGAAAAGGATGAAGCACCAAGGAATCTCAACCAGATGCGCCTTGCCTCGTGCGATCGTCAAACGCGTATCTGATCTGATCACTCGACCGCACATGATGAACCTTTTTCTGTACGCACCCAATACCAGGAGCTTCGATCATGTTTAAGCGAATACTGGCCATCGTGACCGTAATGAGCGTCGCCTTTGCAACAGCCCCGACAATGGCCGACTGGGACCCCGGCGACGGACACAAGATGCACTACCCGCAACTGCCGGACCTGACACCCGAGGGTATGGATGTGCTGGCCGGGCTGGCCTTCGAGCCCGTCCCACAGGTCAAATTCCTCGCGGACGACTTCCGCTGCACGTCGACCGGCCCGATCACGGACGTGCACATCTGGGGATCCTGGCTGAACGACCAGTTCCCCCCGCCACCTGACCAAGGCACCTTCGTCCTGGGGATCTACGACGACATCCCCGCGGGCACAGGCGGGCTCATGCACAGCCGGCCGGGCAACCTGCTCTGGGATTTGAAGTTCAAGCCCGGTGAATACATCGCACGTGAGTATGCCAACGCCCCCGAACAGTTCTACGACCCCAACCTCAACCAGATCATCGGCACCGACACCGTCGTCTGGCAGTACAACTTCTTCATCGATGAGGCCACCGCACTGATCCAGGAAGAGGGCAAGATCTACTGGCTCGCCGTCGCCAACGTCGATCCGAACAACGACGGCATGATAAACACCGTAGACCTCGCGGAAGCCCAGGGCGGGATCAACCGCTTCGGGTGGAAGACCTCCGGCAGTGAACACTTCAACGACGACGCGGTGTATATCGACAATGACTTCCCCTTCGGCCAACTGGTCGACGACATCTTCCCGCCCCAAGGTGCGCCGGCCCCCGGCCTGCCCTGGCAGGAGATGCGCTACCCCCTAGGCCACCCGTTTGAAACCCAGTCGATCGACCTGGCGTTCGTGATCACACCCGAGCCGGCAACCTTAGCGCTGATGGCGCTTGGCACCTTGGCGATGCTGCGTCGCAGATAACAAACTTAACCGCCCTTGATCTCCCGGCCGGCACGAGATCGGCCGGGGGATCCTGTTCGTGTGATGATCAAAATCCGGGCGAAGAGGCAGCGAAGTTAAATGAAAGCCGACGACTTAGGTGAGGCCAAATGCGATCAGCCCACAAGCCTTACCAGAATCGTAAAGGAGATGCCCATGAACATACGCACGAACCTGATACTGATAGCAATGACGATGTTCGTCGGGTCAGAATTATTGGCTTCGGTCATCCCTGAAGTTGAACCAAACAATTCGCTGGCCGGAGCCCAACCGGTCGATGGTTTGTTTTCGCTGGAGCTCGATTCAGATATCAAAGACTCAACCGTCGTGCCACATGTGACCATCCAACCGGCGCAAGGTGAGGCGGCCAGCACACTACCCACGCCTTACGATTACTACAGGTTCACGGTGACCGCGGCTGATTCGCAAGCCGTGTTTGATGTCGATCACGGTTACTCGCCCGGGCTACCGGGCAGCGCCAATTCGACGATCGCGCTGTGGGACGACACCGGCAATCCGCTTATTGAGGAGGACGAGACCTGGGGCGACTGCTCGGTCGATCCCGGCGGCAGCGCATGCTTCAAACCGGCCGGCCAGACCGAACGATTGCTGGACCCGTTTCTTCAATACACGTTTACAGCCCCCGGTGAGTACATCGTGGGGATCGCAGAATCGGCGGCAAAATCAGACCCCGTCTTCGGCGGGTGGTATTACGTCAACCCGTTCTTAGGCGATATCGCCAACCCCTTGGACCCGGGCGACACATATACATTGCACATCTCCCTCCAGAACGCCATCGTCCCGGAGCCGAACGGCTTGGTTCTGATGGCGTTGGGCACACTGGCGATCCTGTGCCGCAAACGACCGTGATCTACAGACAATGCCCCAGCCGAGCGTACCTCGGCCGGGGCGCATGAAAACCCGTGTATACGAATCATGTTCGACCAATTAGGAGGCTTAACCATGAAAACGAACTCCGTCATACTCACAACCGCACTGATGATCTTCATGATGACGCCCACGATCGCCAATGCCGACTGGGACCCCATCGACGGCCACAAGATGCATTACCCTCAACTGCCCGACCCCACCGGCTGGGACCTGGAGATGTTCACAGTCCAGAACCAACTGGCGGACGACTGGCAGTGCTCCCAGACCGGACCCGTTAATGACATTCACTTCTGGACGTCATGGCAAGGCGACAACGCCCCCTCGACCGAACCG
>JAJDCT010000060.1 GCA_029260695.1 Phycisphaeraceae bacterium | reverse complement strand
GCTGCCTACCGGGATGAGTACCGCATCTCCCTGAAACAGTTGAAGCGGCTCTGGCCTGTCGTCCAATTTAAGCCAGCAGGTTCCGCGGCTGACAATGTGGAAGTAGGTTCGATTTTTCTGATCGAATCGGATGCCCCAAGGTGCTTCGATCTGGGCACCACAGAGAATCGCGTTGCCGATCCGCGTGGCGGAGATCACATTTGCAAGAACATCCATTTGTGTGCCTTACCTTTGCTTGAAGTAATCTCGAGGGCTGCGCGATAATAGGCTGGATCCCCAGGATTATAAGACGAATAGATATAAAATCAAGTTATACAACCATTGTACGTCTTGATATTTGAGCTAATATGATTTGTCGGTGTTTCGGGATGATCCCGGCTATCAAGTTCGCGGTCTGTGTGTAGGCCAGCCTCAAGCCGCTCCCTGGCACGAGGAATTAGAAACCCGCGGGGCACCGGGGGGAGTTTTTTTGACGCATTAACAGCCACGGTACTCAATCAAAATTAAACACCATAAATCAAACCACAACAATCACACTCCATAGGAATGAAAGCCATGAGACTAAAAGAAAAAATCGCGATCATCACCGGCGGAAACAGCGGGATAGGGTTTGCGATAGCCCAAGAGTTTAAGATTGAAGGCGCTCAAGGCGCGATCTTCGGACGCACCCAGGAAACGCTTGAGGGATCGGTCAAGGAATTGGGTCCGGGTTTCATCGCTGTCCGCGGCGATGTTACGAAGGCGGATGATTTGGAGAGGCTGTACGCGCAGACCGCCGAGCGCTTCGGCAAGGCAGACATCCTGGTGGCCAACGCCGGCGGCGCGGTCGGCCCGGGGACGTTGGGTTCGGTTGCTGAGGTCGACGAGGCGTCTTACGATAGCATGGCGGACTTGAACTTAAAAAGTGTCTTTTTCACCGTTCAGAAAGCCCTGCCTTATCTCAATGACGGTGCCTCGATTATTCTGGTTGGGTCCATCGCTTCGAATAAGGGCTTTGCCGGGATGTCTGTCTACAGCGCTTGCAAGGCCGGGGTACGGTCTTTTGCAAGGACGTTTTCCGCGGACTTGATGGACCGGGGGATCCGGGTGAACGTGCTGAGCCCGGGCCCCGTTGATACGCCTGTTTTTGATAAGTTCGGCCTTCCCGAAGGGCAATCCCAGCAAGCGAAAAAGCAGTTTGAAGAGATGGTTCCCCTGAAGCGCCTGGGCAACCCCGCCGAGATGGGGAAGGTGGCGGTCTTCCTTGCGTCCTCGGACTCATCGTTCCTCTTGGGCGAAGAGATCTCCGCGGACGGAGGCATTGCCCACCTTTAAGTTCCTCAAGATGTACCAGAGATGATCAAGATGTTAGGTGCCAAGGATATTGGAACCCCAGCCTGCGTATCCGTGGAATATTTTTCTCTGTGGCTCGATGCGGTTGCCAATTGTTTTTACGTCCAGAGTATCACGCCGAACATCAGCACCCAGGCGATCGCCAGGAAATGCCAGAACAGGCACATCTGCTTGAGGTGGGCGATGCCGTATTCGTGGTCGGAGTTCTGATGGGTGCGTCGGTTCAGTGCCGTCATCCGTGCGAGTCCTGCGACCGTGTGTAGGCCGTGCAGCGCGACGAGTACCAGGATGAGCATGTACGGCGCGGCGCTGCCGCCGCCTCCTGCCGTGGCTTCTGCGGATTCCCGGTGCATCTGTACCAGCTTGACCAGACCCGGTGTCTGCAGCAAGACGAAGACCCAGCCCAGCGTGGTACTCAGAAGCAGCGCGTAACCGGCCACGGTGGATCGGCCCATCTTCATCGACAGGTATGACCAGTGCAGGCACACGCTGCTGACCAGGAGTATGAACGTGCTGAACCAGAACCAGACGGGGACGGTTAAGCCCGGCACCGGTGTATTCGACCGGGTCAGCATGTATCCGATCAGAAGCCAGGCAAACGCCACCGCGAGCCCGGCCACGAACAGCCATGTCACCAACGTCCCGGCGCCCGGTGGGGCACGGAAGGACTCCAGAGGGTCACGTGCCTCAGTGGCTGTGCGACGATCAGCCCGTCCGTGCTCGCTGGTGATGGCGTTCATGGCAAGCCTCCATGGGTGAGTTATTAATACAAGTATATCTGTTTATTTTCACCTCGCCATAAAAATACCAGCCAGGCTTGGCGGATTCGTGTCCCGGGGTGTTGTCTGGGGCGTTGGTGAAGGGATATCCGTGAGGCATTCAAGGGAGTGTGCCGGGGGTATCCCGGGGTCATACCGGGGGCATACCGCCGCGTTGCCGCGCCGGGACCAGTCGCTATGATGGCCCGCCTATGGCAGGAACACGCGATATCAAGGGCCGGATCAAGGCCGTGGGCAACATCGAACGCATCACCCGGACGATGCAGCTGATCGCCACCGCCCGATTCCAGGCGATGCAGAAACGGGCCACCGAAGCCCAAGCCTATACCAAGCGGATCGGCGAGGTCGTCAGCGAACTGGCTGCGAACCTCGGCGAGACCGGTGAGGTTTCTCACCCGCTGCTCTCAGCGCCCAGGCCGGCGGTGGGCCGGCATCTGGTCTTGGTTATCAGCTCCAACCGTGGTCTCTGTGGCGGCTACAACGCCAACCTCCTCCGCACGGCTATGAAGCAGATCAACAGCGGCGATGCTATCGACCTGGAGGTCGTGGGCAAGAAAGCCAGCGGGTTCTTCAAGTTCGCAGAGGTCCCCGTTGAAGCGTTCCACAGCCACATCGATGACAAACCCGGATACGCCGACGTCGAGCGTTTGGCTGAGGGCTACATGCAGGCGTTCACCGAGGGCAAGTACGACTCGGTCAAGGTGATCTACACAGCGTTCGTGTCGATGTCCCGGCAGCAGCCCAGGGTGTTGCAGCTCTTACCACTAGAACCACCCGCCGCGTCGGAAGCCGCACCTGATGAATCCGGGGAATCCGGGGGCGGCCCGATGACGGTCTACGACTTCTCACCGGAACCCGAGGAATTGCTGGGCGAGCTATTGCCGATCACGGTCAAGACCAGCCTGTTCCAGTGTTTCAACGAGGCGACCGTCAGCGAGCAGTTGTCACGGATGGTGGCGATGAAGGCCGCGACCGACGCCGCCGGCAAGATGCAGAAGTCGCTGAAGCGCAAATTCAACCGTGCCCGCCAAAGCGCGATCACCACCGAACTGAGCGAAATCATCGCCGGAGCCGCGGCGCTGAATTAGGCCGACGGTTAATCAGCGAGTCAACACACAAACGATAGCCCCGCCTGGAAAGGCGGGGTTTTTTCGTGTCGTATCGCCTGTAGTTTTGATCGTATTTCAGCCCCACGTTTCCACGCCCGGGGTTGCTCACGTCCGCCCGAACTGTTTTTCCAGGTCTTTCAGTGTCAGGCGGAGGGTGGTCGGTCGGCCGTGGGGGCAGTTGCTGGAGCGGTCGATCTCGTGGCGCTTGGCGAGCAGGGCGGATAGCTCGTCTTCGTTCATCTTGTCCCCGGCCTTGACCGCCGCCTTGCAGGACATCATGTCCAGCACCTCGTGCAACGCGGACTCCTCGGCGTTCGGGTTAGATAGATCAAGCTGGCCTGCGTCGGCTTTGTTAATGAGGTCGACGATGAACGTGTCGGGCTCAACGCCGCGATCAAACAAGAACGACGGGAACGCCTGCACCGCCACCGCGTCCGGGCCGATCGGTGCCAACTCCACGCCGATCTTTATTAGTAATGGCTGCATCTGTTCGAGTGTTGATTGACGGGCGGCGTCTGCATCTACGATCACGGGCATCAGCAGGCGCTGACTCTCCAACGGCTTGCCCTCGCCCAGCACTCGGTTGCGCAGCGTCTCGAACATGACACGTTCGTGCAGCGCGTGCTGGTCGACGATGATCAGCCCGTCGTCGTCCTGCGTGACCAGGTAGCTCTTGTGGACTTGTAAGACGGATTGAGACTTGAGCGAGCCGGGCTGTGTGGCTGTGGCTTGGTCCTGGGTGATGAGCTGCGCTTCATAGGGCCGGATCGCGTCGGGGTCTTCCTCTGCGAGTGCCTTGCGGACCTCCTGGTAGGCGAAGCCCTTCTCCTTGGGGTCCATGCGTTTGAAGAAGTCGACGAAGGCATCGGTGGAGACGTTGGGTGCGAGGCTAGCGGGTTGGAAACTTGAACCCGTGAACGAGCCGTGCCCGCCGAGGGAGGCGCTGGGTGTCAGGTCGCTGCCGAGCAGGCGTTGGCGCACGGCGGAGAGGACCAGGCCGTGGACGTGCGAGGGGTTGCGGAAGCGGACCTCGGCCTTGGCGGGGTGGACGTTGACATCCACCGCGTGTGGGTCGATCTCCAGGAACACGACCGCGACCGGGAAGCGGTCCATCGGCATCAGGCCCCGGTAGGCTTCCTTCACGGCGTGCGCGAGGTTGCGGTCCTTGATCGGTCGGCCGTTGACGCAGAGGTACTGCGCTTTGCCTGTCGCCCGGGCGATCGAAGGCTGGCCCGCCAGCCCCCAGAGCCTGCCGCCGCCGCGCTGTGGCAGGTCTTCGTGCGTGAACTCCAATAGCTCATCGTCCAGGCCCTTACCCAGCAGTGCAACGCACCGCTGCGCACGGTCCTGGTCGGCTGGGATATCAAAAGTCAGCCGGTCGTTGTTTTTGAGCTTGAAGGCGACCTTGTGGTGGACCATCGCGATGCGGGTGAGTGTGTCGTTGATGTGCCCAAACTCAGTTGGCGCGGTGCGCAGGAATTTTCTGCGTGCGGGGGTATTGAAAAACAGGTCGCGGACCTCCAGCACGGTCCCCGGTGCGCCGGCCCAGGGGGCGACTTCGCCAACCGCATCGCCGCTGGCTTCGATGACTGAGCCTGCCTCGTGGGTCTGACCATCGACGGTCGCTCTGCTGGTGATCTTCAGTCGGCTGACACTTGCGATTGAAGCCAACGCCTCGCCGCGGAAGCCCAGCGTCCCGATGGCGGCGAGTTGCTCGGCGGCGGTGAGCTTGCTTGTGGCGTGGGGCTCGATCGCCAACGGCAGTTCGTCCTGTGGGATCCCGTGGCCGTCGTCGCTGATACGGATCAGTTGACGCCCGCCATCTTCAAGGGTGACCTCGATCCGGGTCGCCCCCGCGTCCAGGCTGTTCTCGACCAGCTCCTTGACGACCGAGGCCGGGCGTTCGATCACCTCGCCGGCGGCGATCTGGTTAATCAACAGCATGGAGAGCTTGCGGATAGGCATCGACCTATCGTAGCAGGCCCGGGGCCCCGGCGGTATGCTCTTTGGGTAATGTTTAAAGCCAACGACACCGTGCTGTTTCAGGGTGATTCGATCACCGATGCCAACCGCCGTAAAGGCCGAAAAGGCCCCAACGACCCCGCCGCGCTGGGCCAAGGATACGTCTTCCACGCCTCCGCGAACCTACTGCACCACCACGCCGGGCTGGGGCTAAGCGTGTACAACCGCGGCATCAGCGGCGACAAGGTCTATCAGCTTGCCGACCGCTGGCCCAAGGACTGTCTGAAGATCAAGCCCGATGTCCTGAGCATCCTCGTGGGGGTCAACGACTACTGCCATATCCACCGCCACGGCTTCGGCGGGACGATCCAGGAATACGAGCGCGACTACGACACGCTGCTGGAACGCACCGGCATCCTTCTTCCGGAGGTGAAGCTGGTCATCGGCGAGCCGTTCCTGCTTGAGGCGGGTGATATCACGGACGTACACGTTGAAGGGCTTGCCGCGTACCGCGAGGTGGCACGGAAGATCGCTGACAAGTTCAAGGCGGTGTGGATCCCGTACCAGCAGGTTTTTAATGATGCACTCAAAGACGCCCCGGCCGAGTACTGGGCACTCGACGGTGTGCATCCGACCGTGGCCGGGCATATGCTCATGGCCGAGGCGTGGCTGGATAATGTATCAGGGGCATGAGCGTGATGGCTACGCTAAAGGCAGACTCTCACCGCAGGCCAACTCGTCGTGCCAGGTCAGTATGGGGCGGACGTTTTCGGTAACGGCTGTCTGCCCGATCCTGGCAAT
Organism: Phycisphaeraceae bacterium; assembly: GCA_029260695.1. Classification (GTDB taxonomy): domain Bacteria; phylum Planctomycetota; class Phycisphaerae; order Phycisphaerales; family Phycisphaeraceae; genus JAJRRS01. The sequence goes on along the minus strand of JAJDCT010000060.1, from coordinate 1,018 downwards.
CAACTCGCATACGGCATAAGCATTCGACGTCTGCTCATATTGTTTGAGCCATGCCTCGAAAACTTCTCGCTGTCGTCCTTCCTCGTAGGGGAAGACTCCAGGTGGACGTGGTACAGCGCATCGCCACGGCTTGGGTGTCAGCCGCGCCCGGAAGCACGCCTGCATCCGGCAGAGCTGGACATACTGCTTGTCGGCGTCCAGTCTGTTCATCAGGTCTTCTGCCTCTGCGGAAGCCGGGTCAAAGGTTCGACCGGTTACCAAGACGCGCAGGCCCGCTGCCGTACTGTAAAGTCGAAAACCCAAGCGAGTATCCGCGCCCGCAATTTCGTTAAGTCTTGAAGCCGTCTTATGAGCAAGATCCCCTGCGCCGCCACCGCCTGTGAGTATTGACCGGAGCTTCCCGAACATGCCGATCGGTGCATCGATATCGATGAACATCACGTCGGCCGTGTTCAGGATCAGGGCCCCATACGAGTTTCGGGTTATCACGGCTGTGATCCGGTCGCCTGCACGTATTTCATCGATGACCGGCTCGCGGATCGGTCGATCGGGGTAGGGGTAATCGCTCGCCGTCAGTGGGGCGTCAGCCTTCAGCGTTGCCGCCGCACGACGCGCCCTCTTAATAGCAACGCGGTGCGCATCTTCGACGCTCGTATCCGACCAACCCAGACCGACGACTCCGCCGCCGGAGTCCTCGACCCCGTCGATGGTGACGTGTGCCCGCGCCCAGTGTTTGGCGGTCCGCATGGCTGGATTGTAACAGCGGTGATATCACAGGGTATGCTGCTGGCATGGCCCAGACCCTCACCGACATCAAGAACCTCCTGGCCGGGCACGGGCTGCATCCTAAGAAGCGGTTCGGGCAGAACTTTCTGCACGACGGCAACCACATGCGCCGGATCATGGAGGCTGCCGATCTTGAAGAGGGCGGGCTGGTGTTGGAAGTCGGGCCCGGCACCGGGGCGCTCAGTGAGCGGTTATTGGAAGCCGGGGCGGATCTGGTGGCGGTTGAGATCGA
>JAJDCT010000059.1 GCA_029260695.1 Phycisphaeraceae bacterium | reverse complement strand
ATGGTCTGGTCGCCGCTCTTCAAGCTGCCAATGCGCCGGATGTCGATGCGCACCGACGAATAGAACTTCAGGGCGCGACCGCCCGTCGTGGTCTCGGGGTTACCGAACATCACGCCGATCTTCTCGCGAATCTGGTTGATGAAGATGAGCACGGACTGCGACCGGGAGAGGGCCGCGGTGAGCTTTCGCATCGCCTGAGACATGAGGCGTGCCTGAAGGCCGACGTGGGAGTCGCCCATCTCGCCTTCGATCTCCGCCCGGGGGATCAAGGCGGCGACCGAGTCGATCACGACCAGGTCCACGGCGTTCGACCGGACCAGCAGCTCACAGATCTCAAGGGCCTGCTCGCCGGTATCGGGCTGGCTGACCAGCAGGTCGTCGATGTTGACGCCCAGGCGCTTGGCCCAGGAGGGGTCCAGGGCGTGCTCGGCGTCGATGAAGGCTGCGACACCGCCGGACTTCTGGACGCTGGCGATGATGTGCAGGTTGAGGGTGGTCTTGCCGGAGGATTCCGGGCCGAAGACCTCGATGACACGACCGCGGGGGATGCCGCGTCCGCCCAGGGCGAGGTCCAGGCTGATCGCCCCGGTGGAGATTCCGGGAGGGATGTTTGAAGGGTCGTCGTCCAGACGCATGATCGAGCCCTTGCCGAAGTTCCGCTCGATCTGGGCCACGGCACGCTCCAGAGCCTGTTTTCGGCCGGCCTCGGACTTGTCGACGGGGGGCTGGGATTTGGCCATGGAAAGTACTCTTTCTCGTCTCGAGGCGTTTCCATTCTTCTTGCCACCTCGGGAAACGGTTGAGGCTGTTACCATAGTCATGCTCCTTGTTTTCGTCAATGTTCGGTTGATGTCAGGCACCGGCCATGTTAGGGGATGTTCGGCATCTGTCAAGGGGTTTCTTGAGAAGAATTGAAAATTTATTCGGGAGTTGTTCGGGTAGGGTCAAATGGGGCCTGGGGCCACCAAACCGCAAGCGAGTCAGTCCGAGGGTTGAGAGGGAGGGGCCGGGCTGGGTGACAGGATCAGGATCGACAGGCTTTCTGCTGGTACGGAAGTACCGCTAGGGTCCACCGATCCAGACTATCACCCAGAATTCCAGCCTTGGACTTGAATCTGCGACCAAACTTTCCAGCATGATCGGCGATGATCCGCGTGCTGATTGTGTGTTCCTCTTAAATCAGCGTACCCACAGTAGCGATCGTGATGTCGAATTTCGCATTCACAACACCGACGCCGCCCAGCGATCTGCCACCGCCAGCGTCTGGGTTGCCAACTCATGTCTTCCCGTCTGCCATAGAAACAGGCCGGTTGAGACCCGCTCGATGAAGCCCCATTGCCAGATCGGCTGCGGATCGATTTTGGTGAGTTCCGCGAGCCAGTCGCACCGCTGTCGGCCGAGCAGGATCGTGTCACCGGCCAGAAGTTCTGCATTGAATCCGCGCATCAGTATTCCCAGGTCGTACGCGCGCTCAATGAATAAGCCATCAGGGTCCACGAAGCGGTAGCTCGAAGCCGCATCACGTCCGCTCATGGGGCAGTGCAATGTGTTCTCGGCGTGGCCGTCGCCATGGGCGAGCACACAGTGGGTTGGGTTGTACGCTGCGCCGCGTTCGTGGGCAAAGGCCACAGCGCGATCACGAGTCGGCGCTGAGCATGGGACATCGGCGTCGGGTCCGAACCCGTCGATATAGTCCGCCAGTCCGCGTGCTTTTCCCGCGCCGGTGGTAAAACCATCGGGCATTTCCAAAGATATCCACGCTTGTTTCAGCGTCTGGCAGATGGTTTCCATCTGATGCTTTGTTGGGTGTCCTTCGGTTGCCAAGGCTGCTCCGAGTCGCTCGACCAAAACCGCGTTGTGTGAGGAGTCGTGCTCCAGCAGCCGTGCGTAGCCGCGTCCGTCTGCAAGCCGCAGCACACGGGCCTGATGTGCCAACTCGCCGGACTCGGGCAGCCCGAGTTTCAGAACCGCTGGCGTTCCATCCGTTCGCTCAGCCAGCAAGACCAGCGAGGCCGAGCCTCCCGACAGAGGCGGCCCCACCCGCAGCGCCCAAGCGTCCTGAAGCTCGCGGACCGTGTCGTCCAGGTCAGCGATCCACTGGGAACCCACCGCGCCCAATGCCTGGGCGTGTAGACGGACCGCAGGTGGTAATATGATAGTTGGTTCCGTGCTCATAAATGATCAAGCCTATCGACCCGTCGCGTATCCCCGTGGTCGCTTCGTTTGAATCATCAAGGTTCTCAGCCTTATCATCAAGGCCGGGGATAACCGGGTCAAACATCACACGGGCTACGCCGTTCACAGTCACGACTTCGATTAGTGATCTGCCTTTCGGGTTGACACCGTGCAGGACATTGCGCATAGTAATTCTCAGACACCGCCGGAGCTTAGGGTTTTCATAAGCCGCCGGCATCCTTTTTCGGAGAGCCTTTTGATCCGCAATCGCTGACGAATCCGCGTACGCCGAACACCTCGGCGTGACCACCCGCCTAGCTACACGATATGTGTGGCCGGGCGATCCTCTCACACAAGAGGGATTCTCAGCCATGCCTGGATCACTGGACCTCACGGGGGTCGGCTTCTCTTTTGACACTCTGGCCTCACCCTTGATAGCCAACCTGTCGGTGCGCTTCGGCCTCGGGTGGACCGGCATCGTAGGCCCTAACGGCGTGGGCAAGACCACACTCCTGCGCCTGGCGACCGGGGAACTGTCACCCACACAGGGCACGATCCGCTATGTACCGCACGCGCTCTATTGCCCGCAACGCACGGACGATCCGCCGGAAAGTTTAGCAGACCTGTTGAGCGCGACCGACGGCCCGGCGTTCCGCCTACGCGGCAGGCTCGGTATCGAGGATGACTGGCTCGACCGCTGGGACACGCTCAGCCACGGCGAACGAAAGCGTGCCCAGATCGGTGTTATGTTCCGGCAAGAACCGGCCGTGCTCGCGGTGGACGAGCCATCGAACCACATCGACGCCGAGGCGCGTGACCTGCTGGTCAACGCACTGCGCAGTTTCCGGGGGATCGGCCTGCTTGTCAGCCACGACCGGGCGATGCTGGATGGGTTGTGCGAGCGATGCCTCTTCCTGGACCCACCTCACGAACCGATACTCCGACCCGGCGGGTACACCAAAGGCATGGAACAGAGCCGGCTGGACGCCGAACGGGCCCGCGAGCTGCACGACAAAGCCAAACGCCAGGTCAAGCAACTCAAGCGCACCGTGACAGAGCGACGTGAGCGCACCGCCAAGGAACACAAGGTGCGCTCCAAGCGCGGCCTGGCAAAGAAAGATCACGATGCGAGAGCGAAGATCAACGCCGCCCGTGTTACCGATTCCAAGGCCGGTGCGTCGCTTCGGCAAGTTCAAAGCCAGATGCGGCAGGCCGAGCAACGTCTGGCGGGATCGCATGTCAGGAAAGAAGTCGACCTGGGTTTCTGGCTGCCGCAGAGCCGCTGCGGTATGGACTTCCTGTTGCGTGTCGGGCCGTGCGACCTACCGGTAGGCGATCCTTCGGCCGATCCGCCCGGATGCATTCACCTGCCCGAACTTCAGACGTGTGCCGACGACCGGATCGCCATCACGGGCCGAAACGGCAGCGGCAAAAGCACGCTCATTCACTACCTGATGCGGCACGTTCTGCTGCCACACGATCGCGTCATGCACATGCCCCAGGAGGTCAGCCCCGCCGAGTCGGTCGCCATCCTGGACCGCGTGCGCAAAACGCCGCCGCAACAGCTCGGCCGACTGATGAACGTCATCCACCGCCTGGGTTCACAGCCGCAGCGCCTCCTGCAGACCGAACTGCCCAGCCCAGGCGAGGTCCGCAAGCTGTTGCTGGCCCTGGGCGTGGTCGAAGCCGCGTCATTGATCGTGATGGACGAGCCGACGAACCATCTGGACCTGCCCTCGATCCGTTGCCTGGAAGACGCACTAGCCGAGTGCCCGTGCGCGCTGCTGCTGGTCAGCCATGATGAGGCGTTCTTGAAAAGGTTGACCAAGACGCGGTGGAAGATCGTGTGTGAGGACGCAGGCAGGCGCGTGTTGCATGTTATGGCAACCGACACGTTTGACTGATGAGTAACCCCTGGCCTCAACTCGACGCGCTGGTGTAGTACCTAAGCGCGAAACGCCAGAAGGCGATCGATGCAAGCAATAACATTGCAGCGACGATGACCGCACCGAGCAGCCAGCCCGCGCCGCCGCGGGCGGTCATGAGTTGGGCGGGGACGGTGGTCATGAAGGCGACGGGGAGTATGAAGGTGAAGAACACCTGATAGGCCCCGGGGTAGGCGGTGATGGGGTATCGGCCGGTCTCGACGAGGGCCTGCATGGCCATGGTGATGTTGTAGAGCTTGATGTACCAGATGGAGATGGTGCTTAATAGGTAGCCCAGGCTGTAGAGCATGAGCACGCCCAGCAGCAGCGCGGCGCTGCCGAGTAACACCCCCAGAACTGTCGGCGGTGATTCCCGGGTCATCAGTGCGTAAACCACGATCGCCAGACCCATCACGACATTGGGCACACCCCACAGGGAGACCGACCGCACGGATAGCCAGAACTGGCTGTCGACGGGTTTGAGCAGGACGAAGTCGAGCGTGCCCTCGCGGACGTGTTCGGTGACGCGGGTGCGGTTGGGGGTCATGAAGGTGGACTGCGTGCCTTCGAGGAAGGTGAAGATGCCGACGACCGCCAGCGCGTCGCGCCAGGGCCAGCCGCCCATCTGGTACCCGGTGCGGTAGAAGAGGAAGAGCATGAGCACGGTGCCTGCGAGTGTCATGACGCTGGAGATCGCGGCCATCAGGAAGTTGACACGGTACTCCATCTCCGCGGAGATCGAGGCGGACCAGAAGATGCGCAGGATGTTGAGGTAGCGTGTCATGCGCCCATCGCCGAGTAGTGTTTGAGGCCTTTGTGCCAGAGGTAGCGGTAGAGGATGAAGAAGAAGATCGTCCAGCCGAACAGGGTGAGGAATCCGCGGAGGACCGGGGCTTCGCCGTGGACGACCAGCGCGGCGGGGAACCAGACCATGTAGGGGAAGGGGGTCCACAGCAGGATTTCCCGTAGCGTGTCTGGCAGAACCTCGAAGGGGAAGATCAACCCCGAGAAGAACATGTAGGGCAGGAAGAGGATGGCGTCCATCGCGGCGACTCGTTCGTGCCAGAAGGCGGCCATGCACAGGGCGTACTGCATGAAGAAGCGTAGGATGAACGCGGTGTAGCAGGCGATGATGGCGAGCAGGATGTTCCACAGCCCCGGCCACCAGGCGGCCCCATCGACCCCACCGGTGAGCGTGTCGGGGTACAGCCACAGGAACAATCCGATGATCGCTGCGGCGAACGGCAGGCGCGTCCACTGCTCGCCCAGGTGCATGAGGATGAACCGTATGCACGGGTCGATCGGGTGCAGCAGCAGCGGGCTGAGTCGGCCGGTGACGACCAGGAACTCGAAGTGGTGGATCGTCCAGACGATCGTGACCTGGCGGATCAGGAACACGGCGATGAAGTAGCGGAATATCTCGACCTGCCCGAAATCAAAGAGGCCGGACTCACCCGCCTGGGCCCAGACCCCCATCATGATAAGCGGCTGCATCGTGGCGATGGCCCAGAGCGCGATCTCGGCT
>JAJDCT010000058.1 GCA_029260695.1 Phycisphaeraceae bacterium | reverse complement strand
GGGGCAGCGGCACGGTCGGCGACGACACCACCAACACCGGTTCAGACACCCCACCTGTTATTGACCCCCCTGTCGTAGACAACGGCGACACCGGCGGAACCGGCGGCTCGTCCACCGGCGGCGGCTCCGGCGGAACCGCGGACGGGAACACAGGCGACAACTCCGGCGGTGATACAGGCGGCGACACCCCGCCGCCCCCCGTGGACGTGGTCAACACCGACCAGCACCCCGTCCTTGGGATGAACCTCTCGTTCGTCACCTACTGGACGCGCGAGTGGGTCTTCACCAACGTCCTGCGCCAGGCCAAGGGTTGGATCTCCACCAACACCGGCGGCAACCCATTCGATAACGGCGGCACCGTCGACACCGATGCCAACGGCTGGCCCCTGCTTAAGCCCGGTCAGGCAGCCGCCACCTACATGTATAACGCCATGGACGGGCGCTACCCCGGCGGCAAGTACATCTGCACTTACGAAGGTGACGGCGACATCGTCTTCGCCTGGGACGCCAAGGTTTCCTCCAGCCAGCCCGGCCGGATCGAGGTCAACGTCACACCGACCGACACCGGCATCTACATGCGGATCGAGAACTCCACGCCAGGAAGCCATATCCGCAACATGAAGCTCGTACACGAAGACCTGGTCGATCACCCAAGCTCGTTCCACCCGCTCTTCGTCGAACGCCTAAGGCCATTCAAGACCCTGCGCTTCATGGACTGGCAACGGACAAACACGACCCACCAGGTCCGCTGGTCCGACCGCAACACGCCGTCTAACTTCACGCAGGCGGATCGCTCGGGCGTGGCGATTGAGCTGCTGATTGAGCTGGCCAACGAGCTGGGGGCCGACCCCTGGGTCTGCATGCCCGCACAGGCCGACGACGACTACATCCGCAGGTTCGCACAGCTGGTCAAGGACCGCATGCACCCAGGCGGCAAGGTCTACGTCGAATGGTCCAACGAGGTCTGGAACACCCAGTTCGAAGCCCACAAGTGGATCAAGTCCGCCACGGATAACCAATCCTTCTCGAACGCGTTCTTCGACAAGTGGGCGAACGAGGCGAAGCGCGACTTCGCGATCTGGACGGATGTCTGGGGTGCCGACAGCGACCGCGTCATCCGAGTCGCCGCCAGCCAGGCCGCACTGGTCTGGGCCACTAATAAATTCGTGAACCGGCTCGACGGCCAGTTCGACGCGATCTCCTGCTCGAGTTACTTCGGTATCCGCTCCAGCCAGGAAAAACTGATGACCAGCTCCACGACGGCTGATGAGATCATCGCGCTGTTGGAAGAGAACCTGATCACGCAAAACCGTCGGTTCTATTCCGAGCACGGCGACCTGGCACGCCAGTGGACCCAGACCCTTGGTCGGCCGATCAAACTTATCGCCTACGAGGGCGGGCAGCACCTGGCGGACGGCGGGCAGAACAAGCCCCACAAGAACGCCTTGATCGCGGCGCAGGACCACCCGAAGATGTATGATCTGTATCAGGAGAACATGCTTGAGTTCGAGCGGGCCGGTGGTTCGGCGAACGTCATGTTCAACTTCGTCGGTCGCCGAGACCAGTGGGGCTCATGGGGTCACCTGCAGTATCAGGACGAATCCCTGGACAGCGCCCAGAAGTTCAAGGCGATGATAGAGTACCCCGGCTCTCAGAAACGCCTGGAACTGACCACCTTCGATTAAGCATGGAGCCGACTTGGACCCAGGGAACGTCAAAGACAACCTAGAGGGTCCGGCCGAAACAACGCCACCCCCGGTCACACCGCAACCCGCAGGTGACACGGGGGCGGTCGGCAAAATACCCGATACACCCGAAGACCTGAAGCACAGGCCTAGGCAGACACCAGCGCCCAGCGTTAAAACACTTGCCGTCCGCAGCTCGGCCTGGGCGATCAGCGGCAACCTCACACAGCAGGGCATACGCTTCGCAAGCAACCTCCTGCTCACCCGGCTGCTCCTGCCGGAAGCCTTCGGGCTGATGACGATTGTTAACGTCATCCTCACAGGCCTGCTGATGTTTTCCGACATCGGGATCGGGCCGAGCATCATCCAACACAAACGCGGCGAAGACCAGGCGTTCTATAACACCGCATGGGTCGTCCAAATCATCCGCGGATTCCTCCTGGGCCTGGCCGCCATCGTATTGGTCGCGCCCCTGTTGTATCTCGTGGGCGGACTCGTATCGAAAAACGCCGACGGCTCGATGCCCGTCTTCGCAGACCCGCAATTGCTGCCGCTGATCTGTGTCGGCGCACTTTCCGCCGTCATTAGCGGGTTTAACTCCACCAACATCTTCACCACCAACCGACGCATGGCCATCGGGCACCTGACCGTGATGGAGGTCACCGTCCAGACCACCGGCATCCTGGCCATGGCCAGCTGGGCCTGGTACTACCACAGCGTCTGGGCCCTGGTCGGGGGGAGTCTGGTTACCGCCTGGCTGAAGATGCTGCTCAGCCACGCCATGCTCCCCGGCGGCTCCAACCGGCTGCAGTTCGAACGGGAAGCATTCGACGACCTGATCCGTTTCGGCCGATGGATCTTCCTGAGCACCGCCGCCTTGTTCATCGCCGGGCAGGGTGACCGCCTGCTGCTGGGCATCTATGTCAGCAAAGCCGTGCTGGGCGTCTACAGCATCGCCTACTTCCTCAGCGATGGCCTGTCACTGCTGATCGGGTTCGTCACCCGGCGGGTCTTCCTCCCCGCGTTCAGCCACGTCGCCAGGGACAACCCCGACCGCCTCAGACAGAACTACTACAAGGTACGCCTGCGCCTCGATGCTCTGACACTCCCCGCAGCCGGCGCCTTGATGGTTATGGGCTCAGACGTCGTGGACCTGCTGTACCCCGACAAGTACGCCGAGGCCGGCTGGATGCTCGAAGTCCTAGCGATCCGCGTCGCCTTCGCCTGCACCCTGCCTACCGCGGTCAACTGCCTCTTGGCGATCGGGGATTCCAAGAGCGTTTTCGTCGGGAACCTCGGCAAGACCATCACCCTCCTGGCGGGTATCCCCATCGGCTGGCACTTCGGGCAGATGACCGGCGTGGTGTGGGTGATCGCCTTTTCAGAAATGGGTTCCCTGCCCATCCTCTGGTGGCGGATGTCACGCCACGGCCTGCTGTCAGTGCCACGCGAGGCGTTGGCGGCTGTTTTCGTCGCATTAGGCATCGCGGTGGGCATGGCGATCAGCGTCCTGCTATCTTGGTTCTGATTCCAACATGTCGGCGAAGGGTGGGTTGAGCGGAAATGTCGTGTAAAGGAACATCCTGGTGAGCACCAGCCCACAGTTTTGCTATGTCGTAACTGCCCGTGACGAGCCTCAGATGCTCGTCATGACGCATGTCGCAATCCTCACACTCAGGCTCGTACATACCGACGCAAGCATCAGCCTCCTGGTCGATCTCCCGACCGAAAAACTCATCGACGACGCATACCCCGTGTTACGAGACGTGGTGAACAACCTAGTCGCCGTGGACTCCGGCATCCAGGACGGAGCAGCGTCTTCCAGATATCTCAAAACCAAGATGCGCGACCTCCTCGACGGCGACCTGCTGTTCCTGGATATCGATACCCTCGTCTTGAGGGATCTCACCCCGCTGTGGGACCACGACAGCGTCATCAGCGGTGTCCACGACGACAACACACTAGGCGGCAACTTCGACAGCCGATTAACCGAAGGTTTCAAGACGTTGGGTTGGCCGGCACCGAAGGAGCCCTACCTCAACAGCGGCGTCATGTTCTGGCGCGATAACCCAGATGGCCGGCGGCTCGGCGAGGCCTGGTATCGGTTCTGGCTTGAGTCACGCCAAGTCATGGGGGATACAGACCAACCCGCACTCCACCGCGCCATGGTCGAAACAGGCGTGTCGCTGAAGCTGCTCCCTCAGGACTACAACCAAAAAGTCCGGGACACACCCAGGAAACTCAAACGCCCCGCGATACTTCACTACGAAACCCGAAGTGCCCTCCACAGCAAACACACCCTCATCAACCACCTCATGCGGCAGGTCAATGAAAACGGTGCGTTCGATGAGTCGCTCCTCGAGCGTGCCCGCCAGCGCAACGACCCCTGGGGCTCCGCAGGCCCCGGCATCAAGGGGAATTGGTACACAGGGCGGTACGGGGCCGCATTCCTTGAGGGCCTCAAGCGGCTCGCCCGCACCCTCTCGCCCAGCAGCAGCACCCACGGGGCGTGACGTAATTCTCAGCCCTAAATCCCGTAGCGGCAAACCCCGATCGCCGATGAACGTACTATCCCCAGAACGGGGCAGGCTGTCGTACGCCCGATAACTA
>JAJDCT010000057.1 GCA_029260695.1 Phycisphaeraceae bacterium | reverse complement strand
AATACCAGCGCCAGATCGACGAATGGCTCGACTCCGGCAAGGTCATGGGCGCACGCTCCAAGTCCACCCGTGGCTGGGACGACAACAAATCCATCACCACCCCCCAACGCGAAAAAGAAGACGAGGACGAGTACCGCTACTACCCCGACCCCGACCTCGTCGCCGTCGCCATCGACGACGACTGGCTCAGCCGCATCAAACAAACCGTCACCGAACTCCCCGACGCCAAGCGCCGCCGCTACATCGACGACTACAGCCTGACCCCCGTCGATGCCGGCACCCTCCTGGACGATCCCGGCCTGACTAGCTTTTACGAGTCCTGCCTCGCCGCCGGCACCGACCCCAAACGCGCCGCCGCCATGCTCTTAAACTACGCCGCCAAACTCGCCAACGAACGCAACCAACCTGTCCACGACCTTGGCATCACCCCCGACCAAGTCAAAGGCATCGCCGACCTAAGCGCCGCTGACAAGATCGGTTCCAGCGCCGCCGCCGACCTCTTCGCACTCAGCTGCGACCACGACGACCCCGCCGATTCCCTCGCCGAAAAACACGGCCTGTTACAGGTCTCCGACACCGGCGCACTGGAAGGTTTCGTCGACCAGGTCCTGGCAGACAGTAAGAACGCCAAAGCGATCGAGGATATCCGGGGGGGCAAAGACAAAGCCGTCGGCGCCCTGATGGGCCAGATCATGAAGCTAAGCAAAGGCCAAGCCAACCCGAAACTCGTTACGCAGATGATTATTGGGAAGGTACGGGGGTAAGATTTCTTCGGGGGCGCGGCCTTTTACGGTATAATTGTGTATATGCAATTCTACCGGGTGATCATCGTATTCTTTTTGATCAGTACTGTGGTCGGTAGCATGGCCAGTGCGACCAGTCCACGTCGTTATAAACCCGATTATGAACAATCTCAGGCCAAGAGTCTCGTGGAGATATATCACCATGAAGTTGGCAAGTACCCCTTGGATGATGAGGACGGTACTTGGTTTAAAAAGCTGGATGACCATTGGGGTGATCTTGGATTAAGTGTTAGTGCTATGTTTAGCGAAGTTTCAGGTGATGGGAAGTATCTTCTTGGTCACTATGGTTACCCCGTCATCTTTGAGCCGCCGAGTCAGGCCAATGGGAATCAAATCGTTATTCGCGATGTGGGCGAGAACGGGGTCGATGACAACGGTCTGTTTGATGATTGGGATAGCCGATACGGTCCCCAGATGGGCTACTGGTATAAGAAAAGATGGCCGGGCGTTTACCGAAGAGCGTGTTTGGGAGTCGCCATAGGCTTGATTGGCTTGATTCTTATTCAACGCAAAATCAAAGGCAAGCTTGCCAAACTTTCAATGTTCTGTTTTTGGCTCAGTTTTCTGTCGCTTTTTATATTGCCTTGGGTAGGGAGCCGAGATCGGTATCAAGACCTAGAGATTATGATCGGCATACCTTTGGGTTCGATACTCATTCTTTTTGGACTCTTTTGTATGGTCTTGGCTTTAGGAGCTATTGCTCGCACAGAAAAGCATAAACGATTCTTGGTGCTAAGCGGCACGATCCCTTGCACAAAATGCAACTACGACCTGCGCGGCACCATCGCGGCCAACATCGATCGCTGCCCGGAGTGTGGCGAGCCGGTGCCGGAAGATACAGACAGGGACATTGATCTTACTCCTCCACCTTCACCATAATCTTCATCGCCGCGGCGGTGCCGAGTGTGACCGGTTCGCGGTTGTGTGGGCGGACGGTGATGGCGTCGGCGGTGGGGCTCTGTGATTCGACCGTGAATTGTGCGCCGGGGGTCAGGCCCTGTCGGTCGACGAATTGCAAAAACTCGGCCGCCTGATCGGTGACCCGGGCAACCTCACCGGCCATGTCGGGGGTGCACTCAGTCAGCGGGGTGAGTTTTTGTTGCCGTGGCTTGCCGGTGGATGGCGGGATCGGGTCGCCGTGTGGGTCGGTGTCGGGGTGGCCTAGCAGGGCGTCGATCTTTTCAAGCACCTTGTCCGAGATCGCGTGCTCCAACTCCTCCGCCTCGTCGTGGACCTCGGACCAATCCAGCCCAAGGGTCTGCACCAAAAATAATTCTATCAGCCGATGCCGGCGAAGCACCTGCAGCGCCAGCCGTGTCCCCGCCTCGGTCAGCCGGACCCCGGCGCGGGGCGCGTAGTCAGCCAGGTTGGCATCGGCGAGGGTCTTGACCATCGACGTCGCCGTCCCCGGCGTCACCCCAACCGCGACCGCGAGCCCACCCATCGGCGCTAACTCCCCGCCTTGCTGGAGGAGGTAGATTTGCTTGAGGTAATTTTCGACGGTAACGCTTGGCATGGGGTAGGAGGGGCTGGGGACTAGGGATAATGTCTGTCTTAATATCTTACTAAACAAATACTTGTGAAAACACCCCCCCTGCCTGGATACGTCTTTTTTCGAGCCCGGGTGGGGTGGTGTCTTGACATTCATCAAACATCATATATTGTGTGATCGAAATAACAACTTTGACCAATCAAAGTCTAGTGGATTTTTACCTCATGATTCAGCGTGTCAGAAATCTAGGTGTTTGGATGATCGTCCTGGCAGGGATGCTGCCCCAAACGGCCATCGGTTTTACCCCGTCCTCGTTGGACGAGGATGGTCAGTCTCCTCCGGATGACCAGCAATGGCCGGCGCTAGATCAGCTTGCCCAGGGCTTTAGTGTTGAAGGAACGCTTATCTTCGACTGGTCGGTCAACCTCCATGGCGGGGTGAATACGGCCGGGTCGGCGTTCCGGCACCTGTTGGACATAAGTGTCACACTCGACACCGAGGCTTTGTTCGGTCTTGAAGGCGGGACCGTTGGGCTGCTGTTTCAGAACCACAACGGGCCGGACGCCTCGGTGCAAGACACCGGCGACCTGCAGGTCTTTTCCAACATCGACGCCGACGGCCGAACCCAGTTGGCCGAGCTCTGGTACGAGCAGGTCTTACCTGACGAGCAACTCCGCGTGGTCATCGGGAAGATCGATGCCAACGCCCTGTTCGCCTTTGTCGAGCACGGCGGTGAGTTCATCCATTCCTCGCCGGGGTTCAGCCCGACCATCCTCGGGTTCCCCAGCTACCCCGATCCGGCGATGAGCGTGAACGTATTTTTTGAGCCCAGCGATTCGGCGTACTTCGGGGCCGGGCTTTTCGACGGGGCGTTGAATGAAGGCGTACTTACCGGCGAGCGTGGTCCCAGCACGTTCTTCCACGACCCAGGCGACCTGTTCATGATCGCCGAGGCCGGCTCACGCTGGACCACCGCCGACGGACTCGATGGCCGGCTTGGCGTTGGCGTTTGGCATCACAGTGGGACATTCGCCAAATTCGACGGAGGTATTGAGGATGGCACACTGGGTTTTTATGCGGTCTTCGACCATGCCCTCTGGCGCAAGGACGAACAGCGGGGCGTGAACATGTTCGCACAGTACGGCTACGCCGATCAGCGTGTCAGTGAGATCGAGCACCACATCGGCACCGGCCTGACTGTTAACGGCCTGATCCCCGGCCGGGACGACGACCTGCTGGGCCTGATGGCCAGCTACGCGCACCTGTCAGACAAGACCGGCGCAGGATTTACCGAGGATTTTGAGTTGGCGATCGAACTTTTTTATAAGGCTCAGGTTAACGGGTCATTCAGCCTCAAGCCCGACCTGCAATACATCATCCACCCCGGCGGCGACGCCTCGTTGAACGACGTGATGGTCGTGACACTTCGGGGCGAGTTAACTTTCTAATCGAGTAAGGAGCACGACGAGATGACTTGTTTGAATAGATATCGGGTTGCGTGGCTTTTGGTTCTTTCGTTGTCGGTGTTCTCTCTGGCGGGCTGCGGCGAAGAGTCGACGGGGTCTTCGTCCAATATGCCAGACGCGGACGGCGGCGGCAGGCTCACGATCGTCTGTACCACCACCATGATCGCCGACCTTGCGAAGAACCTCGCGGGGGACGACGCCCAGGTGCTCGGGATCATGAAGACCGGGGAGGACCCTCACGTCTACGACGTTCGGCCTCGGGATGCGCAGATGATCGCCGACGCAGACGTCGTGCTGATGAACGGGCTGCACCTGGAGTCGACCCTCGAGCACGTCATCGAGCACAACGCCGAAGGCGCGACCATCGCCAAGCTTGCGGAGGACGAGCGGATCAAGACCCTGGGCAGCGAGACGATCGAGGGCGCGCCTGACCCGCACTGCTGGTTCAACGTCGCGTATTTCAAGGTCTACACAGAGCGTGCCCGTGATGCCCTGATCGCGGCCGACCCCGGCAACACCGAGGCATACCGGGAGCGGGCCACCGCCTACCTGGCGGAGCTTGATAACCTGGACGCGTACGTCGCCGAACAGATCGACACGATCCCACAGGAACGGCGGGTGATCGTGACAAGCCACGACGCGTTTCAGTACTTTGGACAGCGTTACAAG
>JAJDCT010000056.1 GCA_029260695.1 Phycisphaeraceae bacterium | reverse complement strand
GACCAGATCGCTGAGACCCTTGCGGGGTTTACCGGGCAGGAGTTGCTGGTCGAATTCGTCCCCAGGGAAGACCGTCACGTTGCGGAGTGGTACACCGATGAATACGCCTGGTACACGCTGGATAATTTCAAAGCCGCACTTGCAAAACACTTTGACGGGATTGATGTGACGGAATCGAACGTTGCGCCGAGGGTGCTGTTGTCCTGCCGTGCGCGGGACGTCGGAGAAATATCCAGGGCGGCCTAGGTTTTCTGGATCAAGGATTGGCTATCAGTGATGCTGCAGACGTTGCGCCAAATCAGGTCCGCCGCAGGTGCCGCCAAGCGGGGCGGGCTTAAGCTGGGCCGTGCCGGGGTCGAGGCCACAAACCGCCTGGCCGCGCAGCGCATCGCCGTGAAGCCCACAGTCGTCCAGTTCCCCGTCAACGACATCTGCAACTCGCGGTGCACGATGTGCAACATCTGGCAGCAGAAGCGTGACCACGAGCTGACCCCCGACGAGCTGGCGGGCATCCTCCGCGACCCGCTCTTCTCCGAGGTCGGCTTCGTAGGCCTCAACGGCGGCGAGCCCACGCTCCGTAAAGACCTGCCCCAGATCACCCGTGTATTAACCGAGGGGCTGCCCAAGCTCAAAGAACTGCACATCATCACCAACGCGATACGTCACGCAGACGTGACCGAGAGGATCCTGGCGGTGAATGAAGTGGCGAAGGGAGCCGGCAAGAAGCTGAGCGTCAGCGTTTCGCTCGATGGTGTGGGTGAGGACCACGACCGCAACCGCGGCGTGCCGGGAAACTTCGACTCGGCGGTCAAGGTGATCGACGTGCTCAAAGAGAACAATATACCGGTCTCGATCGGTTGCACACTCACGGCAGAAAATTGTGATGGCGCGGACGACCTGCTTGGGTGGTGCGAAGACCACGGGATCGAAGACTTTGAGTTCCGACTGGGTGTCGAGATCCGTCGGGTTTACAACGACGGCTACGACCTGATGAATCCACTGACACCGTCGCAGTGGTTCCACATCACGATGTTTTTTGACAAGCTCTCACGAGATCCGCGCGTCGGCGGTGCCCAGAAGCGGTTCTACAAGAGCCTGGTCGATCAGATCGCCTACGGCTCGCCGCGTTCGGCGGGATGCCATTGGCAGACACAGGGCGTCACCCTCGACACACGCGGTGATCTTAGCTACTGCTCGGTCAAGAGCCCGGTCATCGGGTCCGCCCTGACCGGTAGCGCGGCAGAAGTCTACAAGAAGGGCCTGGCCCAACGCCGTCAGATTATTAAGAACGACTGTGGCAACTGCCGGCACGACCTGCTGGGGCCGCCGCCGATCCGTGAAATGGTGAAGCAAGGGATCGACGAGATCACCGAGCCCTGGCGGCGCAGGATCGCACAACTAAACAGCCGCCGGGAAACGCAGGGTACCGACTTCACACCCCACACCATCAGCCACCCGACACTGCCGCACCCGGCGCGGTGGCGCAGCGTAGTCATCACCGGGTGGTACGGCACGGAGACCCAGGGCGACAAGGCGATCCTTGGTGAGTTGGTCCACTTCATCCGTACTTACAGCCCTGATTGTAAGATCACGCTGACCACGATCGACCGCAAGGTGAGCCTGCAGACGGTCCGCGAGATGCCGGAGTTAGCCGGTATCGAACTTGTGGAGTTGGATCGTGCAGCGGAGTCTGGCGTGGTCGGGCAGGCCGACGCGGTCATCATCGGCGGTGGTCCGTTGGAGGACATCGGTGAAACCGAGCATGTCTGGCGGCTATTCTACGAAGCTAACCGTCAATGCAAGGCGAGGGTGGTCTTTGGTTGTGGGGTGGGCCCCTTCCATAATGAGCGCGTTAAGTCGCAGGCGTCTGCGATCCTGCGGATGACGACAGGTGGCTTTTTCCGTGACCGGGAGAGCCACGACTACGCGGTGCGGCTTGGAGCCTCGCCCAAGCTGGGTATCGGTTGCGATCCGGCACTGCGGTATCTTCACCGCTGGGCGCAAGATCGGACGCGCCGACTCGAACGCCAGAACAAACCGCCAGAAGCCCGACGTTCCCCAAAGCTGATCGGGCTGGTACGCGCCAACACCTGTGAATACACCGCGGGGCTGCCCCCGGAAGTCTTGGATGACCGCAACCGCCAGACGATCGTGGACATGGCATCGATCTTCGAGACCACCGCGGCGCACTACGGAACCACCGCCGAACTGCTTGCGATGCACTCGCTTTGGCTTGGTGGAGACGACCGGCTATTCAACCGTCAGATCGCTAAGGCGTTTGCCACCCCTGGCCGAGTCTCGGTCGAACGCGGGTACCTGACGCTAAACCAGTTGCTCGAATCGATCGCCAATGCCGACGCCGCGGTAGCGATGCGCTACCATGGGCACCTGTTCTGCATGGCTCTGGGTGTGCCGGCTCTTTCTATCGACTACACCGGGGCAGATGGAAAGGTCGCGGCACTGATTAAGCGGATCGGTTACGGCCAGTGGTCCCTGAGCTGGCAGGAGATCGACCCAGATGTCGCGATTGGCCGCATTAAGGAACTGATCGATCAGCGTGGCAAGTGGTCAGATTACTTCAAGGCCCAGGCCCTGATGTTGGTTGAAGAACTTGAAACGACGTACGAGAAATCATTCGGGGTAACGGTCCCCGACCGAGTCCGCGTTAAGCGCCCCGC
This sequence comes from Phycisphaeraceae bacterium, assembly GCA_029260695.1. GTDB lineage: Bacteria > Planctomycetota > Phycisphaerae > Phycisphaerales > Phycisphaeraceae > JAJRRS01. The sequence goes on along the minus strand of JAJDCT010000056.1, from coordinate 44 downwards.
ATCACTAGCCCCACACGTACAGGCCGCCGCATGAGCCAGATGAA
>JAJDCT010000055.1 GCA_029260695.1 Phycisphaeraceae bacterium | reverse complement strand
CCGTCGGTGTTGCTGTATCGGGCGCTGCGGACGCCGGGCTCGCCGCCCAGCGCGTCGACTTCCAGACCGGAGTCGTCGGCGAGGCAGAGTAGGCCGGAGGCTTTGGCGTAGTAGCGGGCCTTGAGTATGGCGTTGCCCTCGAAGGTGTCCTGGTCCTCGACGGGTTCGTCTATCTTCTCGGGCAGGGCGTCGAGTGTCAGCAGTTCGATGGCCTTGTCGCGGATGATCGATTGGATCTCGTCGAGCTTGTGCGGGTTGGAGGTGGCGACGAGGATTTTCATTGTTTTAACCACAGAGACACAGAGGCAACGAGAAAACAAGGGAACAGGAACAAGAATGAGCGCAGATGAACGCAGATGTCAGAACTGAAGCGATCGGTTTCAGATCTTATCCGCGTTTATCAGCGTCCATCTCAGTTTCATCTGTATTCTCTGTGTATATGTGGTGATTCGTTTTGGCGCTAAGCCGCGAGCGGCTAGGGAATCCACCAGTTCAGGTCGATATCCGGGAAGATGACGTCGTGGATCTCGGCGTCCTTGATCTCGAACTGTTCGACCTCGGTGAGTTTGCCGAGGTATTCGTTGTCGGCGGCTACTTTTTCGGCGATGTCGGTCAAGCTCTCGAAGCGGGCGACGTGTTGCATGTAGCGTTTGATGCCGTAGTCCACGGCCTGACCGCGTCGGATGACGAAGGGCCAGTCGCTGGCCTGGAGCAGCAGCAATTCGCGGCCGGCGTTCTTCAATAGCTCGTGGACCTGCTTGTTCTTCTTCCAGGGCAGGTCGTGGACGAAGCGGATGAAGTTGGACTCGCAGCGGTACTCGATGTCCCACATCCAGTTGACCTGGTCGTTGGCCCAGACACGGTGGTCGCCCTTATCGCCCCAGGAGCCCTCGGGGAGTGCGACGACCTTGTCCACGGGATTGGCTTCGAGGTATTCGGCTGTCGTGCAGACATTGACCTGGTCGTCGGCGTTGAGTGTGAGCATGACGTCGCGGAGGAACTGTGGGCCCTCGAACCACCAATGGCCGAAGAGCTCGGCGTCGAAGGTGGCGGTGACCATGCCACACTTGCCGGTGAGGTCGCGGTGGGCGCGGAGGCGGTCTTTGATCTTATTGACGAAGTCCTGGGAGTGCTCGTGGATCTTGCCTGAGACGTTGTCGGGGTAGTAGAGGTGCTTGTCGCCGAGGTCGGTTTTCTTGCCGGTGACTTTCCAATATTGCAGGCCGCGTTTGGGGCTCCATTTTTTGTGGAACTCGAGGTAGACACCGTCGGCGGGGTATCCGATCTCGCCGGACCAGACGCTTTCGCAGACGTCGGGGTCGCGCGCTATGGCGGCTGCGCGAGACAGCCCTGTGCCGTCGGAGTTGACGCCCTGCGGTTCGTTGACGCTGCGCCAGCCGCGGCTTGGGTACTTGGCCGCTTCCTCCCAGCCGATCTTCCACCACTTGCCGTCGTTGAAGACCTGTTCGCTTCGGCTGTTCTCGATGAGGTGGTTTTCAACGAAGAAGTGAGTGATGCCTTCATCTGCGACGATGTGCTCGATGCCGACGCGGTTATGCACCCGGCCCCAGTGGATCGGCGGGTCCCAGTCGCCGCTTGGTCGGTAGGCGCACTCGGGGAGCCACATCCCGGTGGGCTTGAAGCCGAGGATACGTTCACTGGACGCGACGCCGGCACGGACCTGGGCCCGGATAGAGGCGTCGTGATAGAGCAGAGGCATATAGCCGTGGGTCGCGTTGGAAGTGAGGATCTCCAGGTAGCCCTTCTTCGCCTGGGCTGCGAAGGCTTTGGGGATGTCCCGATCGATCTTCTTGAACTGCTCGAGCAGGTCGTTGAAGAACTTGATCCACCGCTCGGCGAGGAAGGCCATGTGGCCGTTGTCCATTTTCTTGAAGTCGGCGAGGTCGTAGGCGGCCTGCTGGGCGCGGTCTTCCAGGTAGTGCTCGAAGCCCTGCTTGAAGTGCTCGTGGCTGAGCTGTTCCAGGAGCACGGGGGTCAGGCCCATGGTGATCTTGGGGGTGGCATCAAGGAAAACACACTCGTCGACCATGGCCAGCAGTGGGAGGTAGGTCTCGGCGGCGGCTTCGTAGAGCCAGTCCTCGCCATGGGGCCAGGTCCCGTGACGCAGGACGTAGGGGAGGTGGCCGTGCAGGACCAGACAGAAGCTGCCGAGGAAGTCGCTCATAAGGGTATGGTACAGGGATTGGTAGGGTCTAGGGTCTGGGTTTCGGGGTCTAGTCGGAAAGATATTGATCTGGCGCGGCCCAACTCTAGCCAGACCCCAGGCCCTAGACCCAAGACCCTCATATCACCGATACAATCTGCATGATGACATTGCCAATCCGTGACGAGACTGGAAACGGTGTTACAGACCTTGCCGGGTGTCGGGTCCACTTTGTGGGGATCGGCGGCTGCGGGATGTCGGGGCTGGCCCGGCTGACGCAGCATCTGGGGGCCCGGTGCTCCGGATCGGATCTCAAGGCATCCAACACGGTCGAGGCCCTGCGTGAAAGCGCGATCGAGGTCGCATTTGAGCAATCGGCCGAGAGCCTACCGGATGACTGCGACCTGGTGGTGATCTCGGCGGCGATCAAGGACGACCACCCGGAGCTGGCCGAGGCGGTCCGCCGGGGGGTGGCGGTCAAGAAATACGCCGAACTCCTGGGCGAATTGATGATCGGGCGGACCGGGGTCGCGATCGCCGGGACCCACGGCAAGTCCACCACCACCTCCATGCTCAGCCACATCCTGATCCAGACCGGTCTGGACCCGTCCTTCATCGTCGGGGCGAACTGCCGACAGATCGGTGGCGGCGTCCGGGTCGGCGAGAGCGACATCCTCGTCGCCGAAGCCTGCGAGTACGACCGGTCGTTCCACAATTTCTACCCGACACACGCCGCGATCCTGAATGTCGAGGCGGATCACCTGGATATGTACGGATCGCTTGACGAGATCGTCGAGTCGTTCAAGGTGTTTGCCGAGAAACTACCCGGCAAACACCAAGTCCCCGAATCCGCAGATTCCACAACTGCACCTCCCACGCCGGCCCTAAACGAAGCGAAGGGCCGGGCCGAAACTCCCGGGGGCGGGTCGTTGTTGATTAACCACGAGATGCCGCACCGGCTGGCGATCACCGCCGAATTGAACTGCGCCGTCGAGACGATTGGTTTTGCGTATCAGGCCGACTGGCGTGTGGGCATCAAGGGCGACCAGGCCCGTCTGCACTACGGCGATGAGGCAGTCATGGACTGGACCCCCCCGATGCCCGGCGAACACATGGCCTACAACGCCGCCGTCGCCGCCATCACCGCGCACCGCCTGGGCGCAACCTGGCCCGACATCGCCAAAGCCATCGAAAGTTTCGAGGGGCTTGATCGTCGGATGCAGTTGATGGGTTACCGCCACGCCGACGGGTCCAAAGCAGACGGCAGCAATCCCGCCGACGTCATCACCGTCGTCGACGACTACGGCCACCACCCCACCGAGGTCGACACCACCCTCCGCGCCCTGCGCCACCACTACCAACCCAAACGCCTGATCTGTGTCTTCCAACCCCATCAGCACAGCCGAACCCGCTTCTTCATGGACGAGTTCGCCGCGAGTTTTTCCAGCGCCGACACCGTGATCGTCCCGCACATCTACTTCGTGCGCGACTCCGAAAAAGAACGCCACGCCGTCACCGCCGGCGACCTGGTCGACCGTTTACGCGGTAAAGACGTCCAAGCGATGCACCTCTACCCCTTCGCCGCCATCATCGAGCAGCTAGAGTTGATCACTCGCCCCGGCGACCTGGTCGTGACGATGGGCGCGGGGAATGTCTGGGAGGTGGCGCGGGATTTTTTGGGAGGGTGACGGTCGTGGATGAGTAGTTCAGAGTGCGATTCCTGATACTCCTTCCTTCTCATATCAAATTGGAAAGGACTCATGATGCGGCACGCCGACTCGAAACCAATGCCGAGACTAAGACTCTACTCGTCGAACAACCCTGACCTAACTATGTCGCGGTGCAGTTTGATAACGCTCGTCTTACTGGGCCTGATAGTTGGTTGTGCGCCGAAGCAGACGCCGGATGTAGCTCCCCCGGCTAATGCCGCATATCAGTCTCTTGGGCCGAAGGGCTCTATTACTACGACTGCTGAACAGGATCGCAGGATAGACGAGTTGTCTGACGAGCTATACCGAAAGATGCAAGAATTTGTCTATGTATTTAACGAAGTGGAGGAACCAGGCCAATCAGTCGCGCTACCATCCACAGCGCTGGGCGTACCAGACACCTCAATTGCCGCAGTGTATCTGGATCACTCCGGGCGCTATGCCGCAACGACAAGACTCAAATGGACCAATTACATTCGGGGCGGCGGCTTAATGTTCAAGATGCAACTTATTCATGTTGACAATGTATGGCATCCCACACAAGTACACGCCGTAACTGCATGGATTGGAAACAATAGAACTCCATTGAGAAGCGGTGCGCCTAGTCAAGAGAATCAAATCAAGAGGCACCTTGAACGATTTTTTGAATTGTCAGTGCAAGATTGAAGGCGAAGTATCCGGGTGCCAGATATCTCACATGGACAACTCTTTCAAAAACTTCGCGATCGACCAGCTTCATCACCTCGACGGCATCACCTGCCGATCGATGTTCGGCGGGTGGGGGTTGTATTGCGGGGATGTGTTCTTTGGGATCGTGCACGACGATCGGCTGTACTTCAAGACCGATGACGTGACCCGTGCGGCGTATCTCGAACACGGCATGGAGCCGTTTCGACCCAACGACAAGCAGACGCTTAAGCATTACTACGAGGTGCCGATCGGCGTCTTAGAGAACCACGACGAACTCGCCCGGTGGGCGCAGCGAGCGATCGAGATTTAAGAAAGTCACCACAGAGATCACAGAGGACGCAGAGGCACGGCGAAGAGAAAGGCAAAGAATGTTGACAGGATGACAGGATTCACTGGATAAGACCGGCTGGCCGAATGTCTCGCGCCTGATCCCGTCTATCCTGTCATCCTGTCCACATGCCCTTCTCTGCGCCCTCTGCGATCTCTGTGGTGAAAATCCCCCACCTTGTTACCCGGCCATGCCGGGTTCGTCGAGGTGGTACTGTTTTATTTTTTTGTAGAGGGTGCTGCGGTTGACGTCGAGTTGGCGGGCGGTTTCCTGGCGGTTCCAGGCGTTGGCTTCGAGTGCGGCGAGGATGATCTGGCGTTCGGGTTCCTGCAGCGCGGTGGTCAGGGGCATGGGGTTCCAGCCGCCGGCGAGCGCGGGGATGATCGCCTGGCTTGTGCCAGAGAGGTTTTGACCGTTTGCCGAGGCAACGAAGGCCGCGGCTGCGGGGTTGATGGCGGCGATGATCTGCTCGGGCAGATCGGTGAGTGTGATCTCGTTGGACTTGCTCAGGACGACGGCACGCTCGACGGCGTTTTCCAATTCGCGGACGTTGCCGGGCCAGGTGTGCAGCCGCAGGGCTTCGATGACCTCACTGCCGAATTTACGTTGCCGGCCCAGTTCTTTGCAGTGTTTTTCCAGGAAGTGTTCTGCCAGGACGGGCACATCCCCGCCGCGATCTCGCAGGGCGGGCATAGCGATATTCACGACGTTGATGCGGTAGTAGAGGTCCTCACGGAACTGGCCCGACTCGACCATCTCGGCAAGCGGTTGATTAGTCGCCAGGACGAAACGCACATCGACATGGATCGTTTCGGTTGAGCCGACCGGTTCGAAGGCTTTTTCCTGGAGCACGCGCAGGAGTTTGAGTTGCAGTGCGGGGGTAGCGGAGTTGATCTCGTCGATGAAGAGCGTCCCGCCATCGGCGGCGAAGCACTTGCCGGCCTTGTCGGTATCTGCACCGGTGAACGCACCCTTGACGTGGCCGAACAACTCGCTTTCCAGGAGCGTCTCGGGGATCGATCCGCATGCGAAGGTGACGAACGGGCCGCCGGAGCGCGGGCTCATGGTGTGGATGGCCCGGCCGACCATGGACTTGCCGGTGCCGGACTCGCCGGAGACCAGGACGGTGGTCTTGCTCTCGGCGACGGTCTCGACCAGGTCGTAGACCTTCTGCATCTGGTAGTCGTTCCCGACCAGATTGCCCATGCCGAAGCGTTCACTGAGCTGGGTCTTCAGCGACTTGTTTTCGTGGACGAGTGTGTGCTGGTTGACAGCTTTGTTGACCGCGAGTCGTAGCTCGTCATCTACAACGGGCTTGGTGAGGTAGTCGACCGCGCCGAGCCTGACGGCTTCGACAGCCGAATCGATCTTGCCGAAGCCGGTGACGACGATGGGGACGACGGACTCGTGATCCTTGCGGACGCCCTTGAGCAGTTCCATGCCGTCGCATCGTGGCATGTTCATGTCGGCGATTAGGATGCCGAAGCCGCCGCTTGCTTTGTGGTCGGCGTCGTCGAGCATGGTCAGGGCTTCCTTGCCGTCACATGCGGTGGCGGTGACATAGCCCTCCCGTGCAAGGAAGTCGGCGAGGCTGTCTGCGACTATCGGGTCGTCGTCCACGATGAGGATGCGTGTTTGTTCTGGCATATCGGCTGTCTGTTTATGTGGCGTCGGCCGGGTGGGTTGTCAGGCTGTGCTGTGTCAGGCTGGTCAATGGGCAACGCATCGTGAGTTGCGCGCCCCTGGGGGGTCGGGCTGTTAGCTTGAGGGTGCCTTGCAGGCTTGAGGCGATCTGTTGGCTGAGGGTCAGGCCAAGGCCGTGGCCGAGAGGCTTGGTGGTGATACCAGGGCACACGAGCCCATCGCCATCGTAAATAGAAGGGTCCGGGCCGGGACCGTTGTCGCTGACGGTCAGGCGTATTTGATCGGACTCAAGCGCGACGGTGATATCAATCCAATGCGGGCCGGGTATTGATTGAGGGTCTGCGTCGGTGATCGCCTCGATGCTGTTGCGCAAGGCGTTGGCGACGATGGGGAAGATCGGCCCGGCAGGGATATCCGCCGCGTCTTGGCCGAGGGTCAGACTAAGCTCGATCCCCTGTTGCGCAGCGGAGAGATCGTGCAGCTGGATGGTCTGATCGAGCATCTGGCTTAGCGTCTGGGACTGATCGAACAGATCGTTGGGCTTCGGCGCCCTTTTCATCCAGGTATGAATCAGTGACGCCATCTGCCGCATCGCCCGGTCGGTCGTCTGGAGCCGGGTGAGTATGGCGTCCGCATCTGCTGGGCCGTGGGTGTTGCGGCCGGGTGCAGGCGGGTTGGTTTCAGCGGGCTCAGAATCTTTGAGTGTGTTGATCGCCAGCCCCAGGTGCCTCAACGACCCGTCGAGCAGGTTTGCCAACTCGTGCGCCAACTGATCGGCGGGATCGGGTGGTGCGTGTGGCCCCGGTTTGTTGGGGGCGGGCTCGTTTGTGTTGTTGTTTGTGGGCGACATCCTGCTATGGATATCGAACGACGGAGGGTCGCGGTTAAGCGCCACGTCGCGAAAAAACAACACGGATGGGAGGTTTAGACGGTGCATCCATGCACCACAGGGGCGGGCGAGGATTATCGGTCGCGTCAGGCGGCTTCGGAGTCTGCGCTGGTCTCTGTGTCGCCCTGGTCGGTCCAGTTAGCGCTGGGCCAGTCAGCGGGGAGGTCCTCGCGGCCGTGGTGATTGATCCGGCAGCGTCGTATGCCAGCACCGTGGACCTTCATCAGGGCCTTATTGACCAGCTCACCGGTCAGTTGGTCGGGGTCGTCGATCTTGCCTATACACACATCTAATCTGCATGATCGTCCAGCCCCTAGCGAGCCAAGGACTGCCGCGACGATGGCTTCGCCGTCCAGTGCCAGCAGGCTGACCTGGGGGTCAATGGCATCGGGCTCCGGCGTGCAGCCAGTGGTCTTTGCGAAATCGATAGCCACCTGCAGGCCTTCGGGGCGGAGTTGTGAGATCGTCACGGGCATGGCGATGTTCCTGTTGCGGCCGGGTGAGTACATCGCCGCTAACAGGGTATCGGCCAATAAGTGCCGTAGGTTTTGAGGCGGTCGGATCAGCCCAGGCCCAGCGCCTCGGCGTCACGGTCCGATAGGGTTCCGCCATCGCTGCGCGGTCTGGCTGTGCCGTCACGCTTCCAGGAACGCTCGCAGCGGGGCTGGTCACGCAGGTCGTCGACGGTGACGGTGTCGATTGATTCATCGAACGCGAACCGGCTGACGCCGCAGAGGTCTGCCAGGTCGGTCGGATCGAACGATG
>JAJDCT010000054.1 GCA_029260695.1 Phycisphaeraceae bacterium | reverse complement strand
CAACGCGCTGCAGCGCCCGAAAAAGTTCTTCGGCTCCGCACGCGCCATCGAGAACGGCGGGTCGCTGACCATCCTCGCCACCGCACTGGTCGACACCGGATCCAAGATGGACGACATCATCTTCGAGGAGTTCAAGGGCACTGGTAACTCCGAGCTGCACCTTGACCGACGACTCGTGGAGAAGCGCACCTACCCCGCCATCGACATCGCCGCCAGCGGCACCCGCCGTGAGGAGGTGTTGATGGACGACCACGAGCTCAAGCTCATCTACCGTCTGCGCAAGGTTCTGGCCGACATGAACGTCGTCGAGGCGATGGAGCCATTAAAGAACCGGCTCACGAAGGTCAAGACCAACGCCGAGTTCCTGCTGACGATGAGTTTGGATTAGCAACCCGCGGCTAGATCGCATCTGTGTTTCAACTGTAGCGGGCATGTTTAGCCGCCACGGCCTCGCGGCGTATTTCGGGTGTGGCCGCCCGGGCTGAGCTTCTCGACTCAAGGCAAGGTATGAAGTAGAACCGCTCTAAAGGGCGGGGCACTATCCCGATCAGCTTACTGGATATGGCCTAGCACCCGCCTGGGTTGTTCTATGGTCATCCGGTCCAGCAGGGGTTGGCCATACTCTTGAGCGACCATCTGCATCCCGTCAAATCGTGACGGCAGCGCATCGGGCCGGTGCATATCCAGGGCCATCAACCAGTACCGGCCTTCGGTTAAGAACTGCCTGACACGTTGGTCCTGCAGATAGCCATCCTCACCGGTCATGCAGCGGAAGTTGCCTTGCAGTAACACGCCCCGTGCGGTGAGAGCGTCCAGGTGCTTGGTGAGTGTTTCGAGCTTCGCGATCCCGATGCGTTCGGGGTGTGCCAGGATCGGCTGATACCCTTCGGCCATGAGCCAGTCCATCGCCTGGTCGACGTACTTGGGCCAGGTATCTTCCCAGAAGTCGGTTAGTACATATTTCGACCCGGCAAGGGTAGGGACGCCGTGCGTTTTCATCCACTCGATGACGCCGTTAAATAGTCGTAGCTCACCACCGGGCCACAGCGCGTATCCGATCCCGCGTTCGTTGAGTTGCTCGACGAGTTCATCGGCCCACCTCTGGATGTTCGCTGGGGTGTTGTCGGGGAACATGTCCGGCCAGAGGTGGGGTGTACAGATCGTGCCCACATACCCCGCCTGTTTCAACATCTCGATACTGACAAGCGATTCTTCGAGGTCCGCGCAGCCGTCGTCGATGCCCGGGAGCATGTGGCTGTGAACATCGATTCGGCCTGTGGGTGGGATGGGGGGCATGGACGTCTGTCGGGGTTCGTTATCGAGGTTGGTAAGGCTCGGCGGCCTGAACGATCGAGCCGAGTATATCGCTATGGCTGGGGATGGGTTTTGACGACCCAGGACATCCCGGACGGCGGATGGCCTGCCAGGTGCAGGCGGACCCACTGTAAGGCACACATCGCGGCGCGGGTCCGGACCGAGGCACGGTCCCCCGGCAGGCGGACGAGTATGGCCTCAGACACCGGCGGCTTCCCGGCCGAATCTTCACAGGCAAGCCCCAGCCAGACGGTCCCGACCGGTTTGTCCGGCGTCCCCCCGCCGGGTCCTGCGATCCCGCTGACCGACATCGCCAGGCCCGCGCCGCTGCGCTCCAACGCCCCGGCAGCCATCGCGCAGACGACTTCCCCGCTGACCACGCCGTGTTGCTCGATCAATTCTGGTGGTACGCCGAGTTGGCTCTGTTTTAATTCATTCGTGTACGTCACCCAGCCGCCCGCATACACATCGCTGGACCCGGCAACGTCGGTGAGCATCTTCCCGATCAGCCCACCCGTGCAGCTTTCGGCGGTCGCAACCATCAGGCCGGCGCCTTTAAGTGCGGCGACTGACGCGGAGGCCAGCTTCTGGTCATCCCGGCCAAACGCGATCGCGCCCAGACGCTGCTCGACCGATTTGGTAGTGTCGTCTAACAGGGCCCGCGCTTCGCCAGGGTCGTTGAACTCACTACGCACGCGGACCGAGACGATCCCTTCTGCGACGGTAGTACCGACCGTGGGATTGCGGTCCCTGGCCATGAGGTCGTCGAGCAACTGCCCGACCGCCGACTCGCCCATGCCGAAGGTGTTGATTTTGGTGGTAAGGATCGCCTGGCCGACGCCCTGTCTCTGTTTCAAGGCCGGCAGCACCGAGGCGTCATACATCTCCCGCATCTCCTGGGGCACGCCGGGCATCACGAAGATATCCGCACCCTTGAGAGTCGCCCTGATCCCAGGTGCCGTGCCGCAAGCATTTTTAATCATGGTCGTGCCGACGGGCAGCATGGCCTGCACCCGGTTCGCATCCGACATATCGATCCCGTGCCCAACAAAAAAAGCCTGGATCGCCTCAAGGCTCGCCCCATCTTCTCGCAGATCAACCCCCATCGCCTCGGCGACCGCCTGGCGGGTCAGGTCGTCTTTAGTAGGCCCCAGCCCACCGGAGACAAGCACCACCTCGGCAGCTTCTGCCGCCCGGGCCAGTGCGTCGGCGATCAACGGTTGGTCGTCCGCCAGTGTCTGGTGGTACACCGTCGCGATTCCCAACTCCGCCAGCTTTGCGGCGAGGTAGGCGCTATTCGTGTCGACGGTCTGACCGAGTGCTAACTCGTCACCGATTGATAGGATTACTGCATGCATGGCCTGCGATTGTAGGCCCCGTGCCCCCGCCGTGCCTCCGATCCCATGAGCCTCTATAATCCGGCCATGAGTACTACCA
>JAJDCT010000053.1 GCA_029260695.1 Phycisphaeraceae bacterium | reverse complement strand
CCCGGGGGCGTCGTCACTTACGCCGACGCAGCATCGCGAACGCGCCCAGCCCAAGCAGGGCCAGCGTGGTCGGCTCGGGAACCACCGAACCCGGCGGCGGTGGCGTGCCGGCGTTCCAGTTGCCCAATACAACATTGAGGTCTTCGATGCCGACAAACCCGTCGCCGGAAGGGTCGCCCGCCAACAGGTTGCCCGCGGGGACGCTGGTGTTCCAAACGCCAAGCACGATGTTCAGGTCGGTGATGCCCACGAACCCGTCGGCGTCCAGGTCGCCGGCCAGCAAGCCCGCCACTTCGCCTAGCAGTTGCAGGGTCAGCACCTGGTTCGTGGCGCCGGCGATGTCTTCGTCGGATAAGTTCAGTGTGTAAGTCGCGCTGAACGAGCCGGGTGCGGAGGTGTCGAAGCTGGCGCTGAATGCGTTGGACCCGCCGGCGGCGAGGGCGGAGAAAGCTGCGAGGTTGCTGCCGAGCACCGCGGTGTCGCCCGAGCCGATGATCGAATCGAGGTCCAGGTCAGCGGTGAAGCCCAACGCCTGCTCGAGGTTGAATAAATCGAACGCGCTATTGACCGTGCCGCCGACGCCGAGCGTGCCGAAGTCGATGGTCAGCAGGTCCTGGTTAAGGCCCGAGACGAACGAGGCGTTGGAATGGTCCAGGACGGTGTTGCTGAGAATCTGACCGAACAGGGTATCTGCGGCCGATTGGCTTGAGCTGCCTACCGCAAGGTTCCCGAAGCTGATCTTGGGTGAGGAGGTATCCAAGCTCAGTAAGTGTACGTTGCCAGAATCCAGCGGGTTGGCAATCGCAGCAAAGTTGCCGCTGAAATCACCCGAGGCGGTGCCGATATAGTCCAGTTCATCCGCGCCGTTGGCGGTTAAAACGGGGGCGGCGTTGGTGACCGTGACGGGTACGCTGACAGTTGCGCCGACGATCACCCTTGAAGGCACAGACCCGACACTTACACTCATCTTCGCGGGCAACTGATAGTCGGCGACGACCGGGAGGTGATCGCTGACGTGGGCCAGGTCGTCGAGGATGCTCGCTGCAACCGGATAGGTGTTGCTGCCGGCGTTGACCGCCTGGTTGAAGGTGGTGCCGTTGTTCCCGAAGGTGTGATACGAGCCAGGGATGTAGCTCACGCCCTCGTTGTCCAGGAGTTCGCCGGTGACGAGTTGGAAGTCCAGGCGGTCGTCGATGCCGCCGCCGACCAGGCCGTCGCTGCCGTCGTGGGGGCTCTGGGTGTGGATTTCGCGGAAGGTGAAGTTGTTGTTCCACGTCCCAGGAGAATTGATCGGGTCAATGGCCTGGCCGTTGCCGGCACTTAAGAGTGTCTGGTAGGCGGTCTCGCTGCTGCTGCGCATGTTGAAGTCGCCTGCGTAGATGATGCTGGCCCCTTGCCCCAGCGAGTCGGAGTCGGTGCGGATGGTGTTGGCTTCGAAGGCGCGTCTCGCCTGGTCTGAGGTAGAGCCGCAGCAACTCGTACCCGCTTTATAGTGGCTGTTGTAGACGTAGAAGTCAGCCGAGGCGTCGTACCCAACCGGGCGGAGTTGGTAGCGTGAGGTCTGCCTGGCGGCCGCGGTGCTTCCGGTTATGCCGAACGATTTTTCGTCGATCAGGCTCAGGGTGTTGGTGTTGTAGACCAGGGTCTGGCGGATATTGTCGCTGAAGTTCGGAAGCGTGATGACGGTGCTTCGGCCGTAGGTCCCCACGCCGTAGATCCCGTCAAGCAGGTCGACGAATTCCTGAGCCGTGGTGGAAGGTCCGTCGTGCTCCTGAAAGATAATCGCGTCGATGGGCCGGGTGATCCCGTTGGTGACTTCGTCACCGATCGCCTGGAGGACGTTGTCCATCCCGGCACGGGGGCTGGGGTTGTTGCCGCTGGGGAAGGTGCCGTTGGCGGTGTTGTAGGTCACGATGCGTAGCTGGGCCGAGGCCGGCCAGGCGAGTGCCAGTACGCATAGCGATGCCAAACAGAACGATAAACGCCGATTCATATTGAGTATCCTTCTCCCGGAAGATCGTATGGTTGCTGTAATTATAGCCCAAGCCTGACCGATTTGAGGCCCCGACCTGGTTTTTTACAGGGGAAACTGGTGTCCGGATGTGTGGGTTAGACAATTCGGGTACTCCTGGTGGCCCGGGTGATTCCATCTTGGGAGGGTAGGGTGGCCCAGACGGGGCGACTTGGTTCGATCTATAATCTCTGCTGAGAAGCTATCATCTGGGAGGTAGAACCCAGGCAGAATGGAGCGAAGCCGTGTTTGATCAGATGAAGAACCTAAAAAACCTGGCGGGGCTATTGGGCAACGCCGACGAGATGCGTGAAAAGATGGCGCAGATGCAGGAGGAGCTTGCGAAGCTGACCGCTGAGGCCGACGCCGGCGCGGGGGCGGTCCGTGTGGTCGTCAACGGGAAGATGCAGGTGATGAACGTCGAGCTTGACCGTGGGATGATCGTTTCGCTTGCAGGGGAAGGTTCAGACACCGATAAGCAGATGATCGAGGAACTGATCGTGTCTGCGACCAACGAAGCCATGCGTCGGGCCCAGGAACTGGTCCGTCAGGAGATGTCCAAGCTGACCGGGGGGATGGACCTGCCCGGGCTCGAAGGGTTGATAGGCGGTGGAGCGTAGGGGCAGGGATCAACTTCAACGTCACTCGTCTAGCTGAACAAGGATCGAAAAATGGGCCGCATTTTCCGGCAAAGCCAATATCGACTCCCGACCCTTTTTCTTCTCAAGTACGACGCAGCCGGCAACCTCGAATATGACGGCCGATACAAGTTCACCTACGACGCCTGGAACCGCCTGGTTAAAGTTGAGCACGCCTACCGCGATGCCTTACAGACCGAGGGCTACAGCGTCGGCTCTATCCTCGCCACCATGGCTTACGACGGCCTGGGCCGACGTACCGTCAAGGCGATCTCCAACTCGGCCGACCTCGACTGCACTTATCACTATTACTACGACGGTCAATCGATCATCGAAATCCGCAACGGCAGCGACTTCTGGGTCCAGGAGTTCACCTGGGGCTTGCAGTACATCGATGAGCTCTGCCAGATCCGCGTGCGTGACATCCCCGACGAGTCAGAGACTGAGATCAGCACATACGTCGTTTTGCAGGACGCCAACTTCAACGTGCTGGGCCTGATCGAAACCACACTTGCCGCCTTCAACATCACCCCGCTGGTCGAGCGCTACGAGTACACGCCCTACGGCCAACGAACGGTCTATCGCAGCGCCGGCAGCAACGACCCGTGGGTCCATAGCCCAACGCTGTTGTCTCGCCGGATGGACAAGAACGCCGCCAGCTTCGGCACCATGCCCTGGGGCATCAACCCCATCGGCCACCAGGGCCTGTTCCACGATGAGGAGTTCGGGACGCGGGGTGGGTTGATCTATAATCGGGCAAGGATGCTGCACCCGACATTAGGGAGGTTTATGCAACGTGACCCACTAGAGTACTTTGATAATATGAATGTGTATCAATATGTAAGTAGCCGCCCCACTCGATATTATGACCCGTACGGAAAATCATTTTGGGATACATATAATAAGGCAATGGCATATGTATTGTGTGCTGTACGTGTTAAACGCGAAGAAAATAATAAAGTTACTGCACCGGCAAATTATCCCGGCGGGGCAGACAAGTACAATCATTGCAGGGTAGCCTGTGAAGTAGACAAACAATGTGGCGGTCTTACCTCATGGGCAGCAGGCGTTGCCAACGAAATTATCGACAACAGTACAACCGGATTTAGCTGGGAAGACTTGGCTGCCAATAAGAATGGGCGTAAAATCGCCAGTGCAGGCGGAGATTGCACTGAAGGATGCAAAGACCCATGTAAAAAAGGTCGGAAAATGAGTGCGGGAGAAAAAGAATTGATACAAAAAGCTATAGGAAGAGCAATGGATCGAGCGTTCTAAAAAACAGGCGAAACACAACCAACATCATACAAAATAGATTATTGCTATGAATTGCTGTAACAATAATAAAAAATATGCATCCCATCGTTGGCTTATTGTGGGCTCCATATTAATCATACCGCTAATTATAGGGTTGTTATTACTTCTGATAGGGGGGCATAAGCATGAATACGCAATAAGAGTCGAAAGCTACGATGGCCTTACCCTCGGCCTACCAGAATCGCAAGTACTGAATACTATTGCTGACAATGAATATATTAATATTGGGATTGTCGAAGATAACGACGGTGAGTATTATTGGATATGGCAGCATGTTGAAGATGGCCCAATACGTAGCAAGATAAGCTATAGTTCTGTAAGTACCAACTCTCAGTGGGATGCGCTAGGATGGACCTATCCAAGTGTTTTCCCATATGGCAAAGTTATTGTTGTATATGACGGCCAAAGTATAAGATCAACTATGCTGTATTTATATTTTGATGAATCTAATACCCTAAAAGACATATTTGTGGGTTATTCTTAACCGGAGTGTCCAGAATTGTAGGGGAAAGAAACGGGGTCAGACCCCGTTTTGACGGAGTAGCCAGCGATGAGTAGTCTTTGGAGGGAGAGAATAAGGGGTCGAGAGAATAAGGGGTCGGGAGTCCATTCTATCAGTTGCCTGCTCCGTCGCGGTTATTTCGTGGCCTTCCGGGGGTAGCGCCTCCCTTTTCATTATGTAGTTCTATAATCTGCCCGATCCCCAAACCAAAATCCGAGCCGCGGAGGTTGCCAGGCCCCAAACAGTGTTTGAGTGTTCTGACATTTCGTCAGAAGGGTCGGCTCGGTCCGCGGCTCGTAAGCGGGAGCGGTTTGTGTGTCATGCGGGCAGGGGATGCTCCATCTGCTCGACGATCACATCGGGGTCGGGTTCACCCAGGCGAGTGCCGGTCAGCCCGAACGATCCGCCGTTGAAGTACGTCGTGCCTTCGGCGATGAAGTAGGTCATCCGGTATCGCCCCGGTATT
This sequence comes from Phycisphaeraceae bacterium, assembly GCA_029260695.1. Classification (GTDB taxonomy): domain Bacteria; phylum Planctomycetota; class Phycisphaerae; order Phycisphaerales; family Phycisphaeraceae; genus JAJRRS01. The sequence continues at coordinate 2,692 of JAJDCT010000053.1, read as the reverse complement.
AATCGTGCTTCTACGGCCCAGTTGCCCAAGCCCTGCGGCACCATCAACTCCAAAGATTTGCCGACCATGGAGTCTTTGACGAGGTACACATGTTCTGCCTGTGAGCAGTGGACGCTGAACCTCCAAGTCTCACCTCGCGGGCTATCCATGCCGCACCGCCTTCCTTGGTATGCGTGCCTTAACGAACAGCCGATCGTACGCACAAAATCTACACTTGGCGCACAGTTAAATATACCGCGACAGCGCCCTGAAACCTAGGAAATATAGGGGGGCTGGGAGAACTTTTTAAGGTTGGTTTGGTGGCTTAGCCCGAGCCGATGCGTCCGATGACCGGGGGGCTGTCCGGGGCCGAGGGGGGATCCGTGGCGGAATTCGAGTGTGCGGCAGGGTTACCAGATCGCGGTGAAGCGGTCAGGTTGGCGGTGGGTGTTTGGTGGTGGGCTTGGACATGGTGCCGAACCAAACGGTGTCTGGCACGCCTGTTCTGCCACAACATCCCGATGAGACTGAGGTTGTAGAGACCGATGATCATCACCAGACCCAACAGAGCGAATTCTTTAGGTTGGGCGTCAAGTGATCGGTGAAAGAAGAACAGGTCGCCGATGGAGTGCAGCCAAAGCTCGAAGTCTTTGGCCCCCAACGTGGCTGCGAATGGCAGGGAGGTAAAGTCTTCACGCCAGAGGCGTGGCGAGTCCGGGATGACGGCCCAGATCCCGCCGAGTGTCATGGCCAGGGGGATGTGGCGCCAGCCGCGGCGCAGGATCAGGCAGGGGACCGCCATCACCGCCGCTCCGCCACACATGCCCACCGCGAAATGCATTGATGTCCACGCCATATCGGTTCCGGTTCAGGCCGCTTGCTTGAGGCGGTGAGTGTTGATGGGCACGAAGTCCAACTCGTGTGTGTCGGTGGGTTTGTGCTCCGCAAACGTTTTCCCGGAGAGGTCCTCAAGGAATCGGGTCAACTGTTTGGCCGCATTAGGCCAGGTGTGCTGGCGTACGACCCAGTTCCGAGCATCGCGGCGGAGTGTGTTGGACAACACGCCGTCGAACCAGACCCGTTCGATCTGATACACCCATTCGTCAGGGCCACGGCATAGACGCACCGGCATGGTGTGCTGCGGCCAGGTCAATCCTTTGACGGCCTTGGGCGACGCCAGGATCGGCAGGCTCATTGCGGCGGCTTCCAGGAGCTTGTTCTTGATCCCACCACCACAGCGCATCGGCAAGATCGTGGCTGCTGCACCGTGTGCGTGGGTGCGGATATCATGGACCTCGCCGACGAATTCGATACCCGGGATATCACCTAGCTGGCGTACTTGGGTGCCAGCGTTCTTGCCGACGATCTTCCAGCGGGCCTGCGGCTGCCGTGCACGCAGGCGGGGCCAGACGCGTTTGACGAACCAGCGTACGGCATCCGCGTTAGGTTCGAAGTCCAGCCTGCCCCAGAAGACCAGCGAACAGGATTGCGGCCGGGCGTGGTTGGGTTGGAAGTAGTCGGTGTCCACACCGTTTGGGATGGTGACGGCTTGGCGCACGCCTGCGGTGTGCTTGAGCAGGCGCGTATCGGTCGGGCTGACCCCGATCGCACCGTCAAGGCCACGGGCGAAGAGCGTCTGCAACCCGCCGTACAAGCCCGCGAGGTAGACACGGTTTGTGAGGGCTGTGATCCCCTCACGACGGAGGCAGGAAAGTTGAAAGGACACCGGCTCATCGGCGGCGTACCAGATACTTGCCACATCGGGGAAGGTGTTGCGCAGGCCACGAAGCATGATCGGGCCGTGCTGGCCTAAAGCGATCACCGCTTTGGGTTTGAGTTGGTGTATCAGCGGGATCAGCCCGGCCAGTTCCTGTGGATCGATCGCCTGATGGCTTGCGAGCTTGTGCCGAAGTTTTGCGCCCGGCCCGGCCCAGCCTTTCAGGAATGACTGGTGGTCGGCGGTATCAGCGTCCGGCCAATCAACCAGCATGTCAGTGAGCCAGGGCTGTTCACACCCAGTGGTCGGCCGAAGGCTTGTCATTTTCACAGACACGCCGTTGTCCGCCATCGCTCTAGCCATGTTGCAGCCGTGGACGCGGTAGCCCTGGTCCATAGGCCAAAGCGGCTGCTCGCTGATGAAGAGGACGTCGGCTTGTGGCTTGGGTGTGTGCATCGGGTTATCAGGTCAGGCGGCCCGCGAGCGGCGACGGGTTTGTGGGCTTGTTTCGGCGGCAGCCTCGACGGCCAGGGCGAACGCTTCGGCGGCCCGGTGCCAGGTGAAGTGTTTGAGTTGGGACAGCCCACGCCGGACCAGTTCCCGTCGGCAGACCGGGTCGGTCAGGAGCTTGTTCATGGCCTTGCTGATGGTGTTGAAGTCCTCGGGATCGACGATCTGTGCCGCATCGCCGGCGACTTCCGGGAGGCTGGTGCGGTCGCTGGTAATGACCGCGGTGCCGGCGGCGAAGGCTTCGAGGATCGGCAGGCCAAACCCCTCAGACAAGCTTGGGTACACAAGCACGTCCGCCAGCCGCAGCAATGCGGGGATGTCGTCCTCGTCGGCAAAGCCATGCAGGGCGACACTGGATTCGATCCCCAGCCGTGCTGTACAGGTAGCCAACTCGGCCTGTGCCTCGGGGGCCAGCCCGACGATCAGCAGGCGGGCTCGGCTCTTGATCTGTTTTCGCAGCCCGGCCCAGGCCTCGATCACCCGCCG
>JAJDCT010000052.1 GCA_029260695.1 Phycisphaeraceae bacterium | reverse complement strand
AAGATCATCATCGGCGCGACCATCGTCTCGCTAGGCACCACCAGCCCCGAGGCCGCCGTGTCTGTCCTCGCCGCCTGGCAGGGTGACGCCGGGCTGGCGCTGGGCAACGGCGTGGGTTCCATCATCGCCGATACAGGATTGATCTTCGGGATTGGCTGCCTGATGACACGCCTCCCCGCCGACCGCTTCGTGTTAAGCCGACAAGGCTGGGTGCAGTTCGGATCGGCCATCCTCCTGGCGGGCATCTGCTACGCGCTCTTCGCAAGCCATGGCGACACAGCCCAACTCAGTCGGGCCATCGGCGCAATGCTCCTGGGGCTGCTGGCGATCTATATGTATCTGTCCGTGAAGTGGAGTAGACAGCACGCCGTTTGCGTACCCGGGCTCGCCGATCCCCTGCAAGACGACATCCAGCACGTCCCGGTCACCGATGAAACCCATCCGCCTAAACCCTTCGCCACGCTGATCGTCATGGGATTGATCGGCCTGGCGATCGTGATCGTCTCGGGTGACGCATTGGTCTCGTCCGTCAGTGAAGTCGCCGATGCTCACTGGCACGTCCCCAAGGCCGTGATCGCCGCGACACTTGTCGCCTTCGGCACCTCCTTACCCGAGTTGGTCGTCGGCATCACCGCCATCCGCAAGGGACACGCCGAACTTCTCGTCGGCAACGTCATCGGAGCGGATATCCTCAACGTCCTGTTCGTGATCGGTGCCGCCGCGCTCGCCAAACCCCTGCCCATCACCGAGCCCGGCACCGCGCAGCCCCTGATCTTCCTCTGGCTTCACCTGCCGACCATGCTGGTGATTCTCGCCTTGTTCCGTGTCTACATCTTCAAGGCCTCGCGTGTGGGGAACTTCTCACGCTGGATGGGCGTACCTCTGGTAGCGATCTACCTGGCCTACTCGGTCATCGGGTACGTGGCATCGCTGTGATCGCCCGCCGGAGCCTTGTTATCATGGTGGGCCCGGTCGATCGATCGGCTGGCGTCGGGCTCAAGCGATCGGGCTTGTTCGCCGACTTAACTGGCAGGGAAGCCAATATTTACAGACATCTCGGGCCCGCTTTAAGGGCCCGATAACAGACCCGAGGAGCTCGACGTGGCTGTGAACCCAAAGCGTGCATTGATTACCGGGATCACCGGGCAGGACGGCTCGTACCTCGCCGAGTTCCTGCTGGATAAGGGCTACGACGTCCACGGCCTGATCCGCCGGGCCAGCACATTCAACACCGACCGCATCGAGCACATCTACCGCGACCCCCACGAGTCCGGCGCAAAATTACACCTGCACTACGCCGACCTCACCGACGGCAACAGCCTCTCCCGCCTGGTCCGAGAGATCAAGCCCACCGAGGTCTACAACCTCGGCGCACAGAGCCATGTCCGCGTCAGTTTCGACCAACCCGTCTACACCGCCGACGCCACCGGCGTGGGTTCCATCAAGCTGCTCGAAGCCGTCCGCGATTTCCAGGGCGAGTCCGGCTACCAGATCCGCTATTACCAGGCCAGCACCTCCGAGATGTTCGGCGGGATGCCCGAGAGTGCGCCTCAAAACGAAGACACACCCTTCCACCCACGCAGCCCCTACGGCTGCGCCAAGCTCTACGCGCACTGGATCACGATCAACTACCGCGAGTCGTACAACATGCACGCCTCCTGCGGGATCCTCTTCAACCACGAATCACCCCGACGCGGCGAGACGTTCGTCACCCGCAAGATCACCCGCGCCGTCGGTCGCATCAAGCAAGGCCTGCAGGAAAAACTCTACCTGGGCAACCTCGACGCCAAACGCGATTGGGGCTTCGCCGGCGACTACGTCGAGCAGATGTGGCTCATGCTCCAGCAGGACACCCCCGACGATTACGTCGTCGCCACCGGCGAGACACGCACCGTCCGTCAGTTCTGCGAACGCGCCTTCGCACGGGTCGGCCTGAATTATGAAGACTACGTCGAGATCGACCCACGCTACTACCGCCCAGCCGAGGTCGACCTGCTCTGGGGCGATCCCACCAAGGCCAAGACCAAGCTCGGCTGGACCCCGCGTGTTACGTTCGAAGAACTGGTCGACATGATGGTCGACGCCGACATGGAACTCGCCAGCCGCGAGAAAACACTTAGGGACGCAGGCCACGAAGTCTCCATCCCGTCCGAACGCTGACATGCCGCTCGCGGCTTAGCGTCCGTGCGCCTGCCGGACACAACCAACCGGCATCGTCCTCTGTCCCTCAGCCCCCGGCTTAGCCGGGGGATCTACCCGGATTCATTAACCCCGCGAACCAACCATGTCCTACCTCGAAAACAAACGCATCTGCATCACCGGCGGGGCCGGCTTCCTCGGCCAGAACATCCAGCAGAAACTCCGCGACCGCGGTGTCAAGCAGGAAAACATTTTCGTCCCCCTGATCGAAGACTACGACCTGACCAGCGAGGCCGACGTCATCAGGATGTACAAGGACGCCAACCCGCAGGTCGTTATCCACCTCGCCGCGGAAGTTGGGGGGATCGGCGCTAACCGCGAGCACCCCGGCAGGTTCTTCTACGCCAACATGGCCATGGGCATGCACCTCATCGAGCAGGGACGCATCCACGGCCTCGACAAATTCGTCCACACCGGCACCGTCTGCGCGTATCCCAAGTTCACGCCCGTCCCCTTCCAGGAAACCGAACTCTGGAACGGCTACCCCGAAGAAACCAACGCGCCCTACGGCGTCGCCAAAAAAGCGCTCTTCGTCATGCTCGACGGGTACAAGCGTGAGTACGGCCTGAACTCCGCCGTCGTCGTC
>JAJDCT010000051.1 GCA_029260695.1 Phycisphaeraceae bacterium | reverse complement strand
ACGACAAAGTCTTTGAGGACTTTGTTTAATAGGTGCCCAAGGTGGATCGACCCGTTGGCGTAGGGCGGGCCGTCGTGGAAGACGTATTTACCTTGCGGGTTGGGTTGGTCCTGCTCGCGGAGCTTCTGGTAGAGCCCCAGTTTGTCCCAGCGCTTGATGCTGGCGGGCTCGTTCTGCACGAGGTTGGCCTTCATGGGGAAGGCTGCTCTGGGCAGGTTCAGTGTTTTTTTGTAGGTCTTCTTGTCTGCCCGGGGGTCGATCTGTTGGTCGCTCATGGCTGTCTCTGCGGTCTGATGGTCTATGAAAAAAGCCCTGCTTTGGGGCAGGGCTTTAGTGAAGAGTTCGTGTGGGGATCGCCTGCCCTACCGTATTCCGGGTAAGTGAATGGTTATGTCGGCGATGCTAATGGGCAATTCGGCACTCATCTGGGTCAGCATTATAGGGTTAGATTCGGGTCGTGGGAAGCGGGACTTGAGCGGGTGGCCGGTTCACGGACCCGGGCATGTATAGGACACCCCTTCTCCAGGACGGCGATCACACGGCATTACACTTCAGGGACCATATTTAAGTTAAATATAGATCATTAACGAGTATTAGCCGGGATGCTCTGGTTTGGGCCGGGGCTTGGGGGGTCAGAGAAGAGTTTTTAAGGGGGTGCTGATCTGGTCGAACGCTTTGGCGGGGAGGCTGACGGTGTCCCACTTAGCGCTGCGTGGCCGCATGTGCTCTTCGTAATCCGCCAGGCGCACCGCCAGCACGGCGTACCAGCGCTGGTTGTACTCGAAGACCTCGTGGAAGAGTGCGTCGGGTGGCTGGGCATCGCACCAGAAGAGAAACGCAAACGCGGGATCGAAGTCTTCGCCGAAGATGCCTTGCCATTTACGGAGGCACTTGACGTCGTCATTGGTGACCCAGTTTTGAAATGCTCGGCCGGTCTTGCCCGAGTGTTTGCGCCCCTTGACATCGACGAGCAGGTTGCGGCCAGACTCCGAGTAGACGACGAAGTCGAAGCTCTTGAGTTTCATCTTGGTGCCGGCGAATTGTCCGGGCGTGAGGGCGCGTTTGGCTTCATCGACGGCGACGTAGGGGATGGCGTTAGCGCGGAGGTAGTGCTCGAAGGCGCGGTCGTAGTGGAAGCGACGGTTGGCCATGGATGCATTGTACGCCAAGCGGTTCGCGACGAGGTGATACGGCTGGCGTAGTCTGACACTGGCCCAGAGCTAAAAACTCAAACAACAGTATCTGAACGAATCACGCTTCGGACGGGCGGCCCTAATTCGAACTAGATGCTGTCACTGGTGAGAACGCGGAAAGGCCAAGGAGTAACCAGCCGACCAGGAACGCACTGCCGCCGATGGGGGCGACCATGCCCAGCCACTTGGCCCCGGTGGCGACCAGGACGTACAGGCTTCCGCTGAATAGCACGGCGCCTGCGATGAAGAACCAACCGGCGAGCAGCGGCATCCGGCCGGGCCAGCGGGTGTAGACCCAGGCTGCGCCCAACGTCGCTAGCGCGTGATACATGTGGTAGCGCACCGCCACCTCGAAGGTATTGATTGTCTTGGCATCGAGGCTTTTATCCAGGACGTGGGCGGCGAAGGTGCCAGCGACGACCGCGAGCATCCCCAGCAAAGCACCCGCGACAACTAGGGCACGCACGCGACAATCATTCGCTGACTCAGACATTTTACTTCACTCCATCGGTGCGGGATCGTGTGCGTGTGTGCCGTTTCGATTTATTCTTCCTCGATCCGCAGGGACTGGCCTTGAAGCGTCTGCTCGACCCGGCGGGTGATGGTGGCGTTGGGCATACGGATGGTGACGTCGATCGTGGTGGTTTGGATCGAGTTGCGTCCGACCGCCTCGGCTCGCGAGAGATCAAACATGACCTGTGTCTGGAGTTCGCCCTTGATGAGCTTGACGTCGAACGGCGGCATCCCGTCAGGGAGGTCGGAGCGGTCCAGTTCAAGCTTGAGTTTGGATCGGCCGTCAACCACCGCGATGGGGAGCCCGGCCACCTCCTCAACCCCGGAGAGGGTGAACGACATGTCGTGGTGCATGTAGCCCTCAAACGGGGAGTCGGACCAGGTCCACTTCTGCCCGGCCTTCCACTTCTTGCCGATCTGCAACGATTCGGGCGCGGCGACCAGGGATGCAAGGTCGGTAGCGGTCTCGATGAAATCCAAATCATCGGGGACCATTTCTTTTAGTTCGGGTTTGATTTTGGCACCCACGGCCTTGACGCCCTGGACTTTTGTGACCGTGCCATCGGGCCCCACGGTGACTTTGATCGGCACGCCTGACATCGCCTTGAGTAGTGCGTGGAAAGGCTCGATGTCGCCGCTGCCCTTGCGCGAGTCGTTCTTAAGGGTCTTGCCGTCTTCCGGGGTGTAGTCCAATGTCAGCCAGTCGATGGTCATGGTGCAGGTCGCCGCACCGCCGGGCTTGACCTTGTCGACGACCCAGGTGATTTCACCCTCGCTGACCATGGTCAGGTCGGTGGTCCGGCTCTGACCGCCGAGGGTGACGGTGGCGTGTTGAGTTCGGCTCGACCAGACCTCATAGCGCGCGGTCTGGCCGGGCGACCATTGCGGACGCAGGTTGTAGGACGGGTCGTCCTCGGCCAGCGCCGGTGAGATTGATAGCATTAAGACGGCGACCACGGCCAAGCCCGCCACGAGCATCCAACGTGCATGAATAAACAAACGGGGTCTCTCGGTCGACATCGGATCGTCCTTTCGGGTCAGGGCATCATGCCACGCTGGACCTCTTGGCCCTGGAACCGCATCCATCGTATATCAACCACGCGCCAAGCGCCGTGGGTTTCCGGCCCACGGCGCCAGGACAAATGCCAGCCTGTATTGATCGGGGTGCCGCCGGCACTGCTTAATTCTGTGCGGACGGTCACGGTGGACTCGCCCCAGCCGGTGTCATGTGCGACGGCCTGGACGCTTCGGACCCGCTGGCTGTTGACGTCGAACCGGCTTACGACCTTGCTGAGGCGCGGGGTAACCAGCCCGGCCCCCAGCCAGACCGTCCCGTCGGACCCACTGACAGTTACGGACGGGTCGAGCAGACGGTCCAAGGCTGCCTGATCCAGCGGAGCGGTCGCGGCGACGAGGTCGTGTGTGTCCCGGATCAGTTGTTCGCGGTCGGTCGTCACGGCCCTGGCCAACCCCCAGACCCCAACTGCCAGAGCGAGCGCGACCACCGAAAGAGCCGCCAGCCGCTTGCTGCGTCTTTGCCGCCCCACTATGACCAACACCAAAGCGGCGATGACACACACCGTCAGCACAGCCCATGGCGATTCCAGAAACAGGTGGTCAAACATAGGCGGCTGATCGAGGTTCATATCTACTATCTTTGTCACCAACCGCCCCACGGGCAAATCGTGCAGACGCTTGTGTTTAGAAATCAGGCCTCGTCCAGGGAATATCAAGCGCCGGGCA
>JAJDCT010000050.1 GCA_029260695.1 Phycisphaeraceae bacterium | reverse complement strand
CGGCGGTGCGTTGGTCGAGCCCGTGCCGTTGAGGTTGACGACGATCCCGTAGCCGTTGACCAGGACCGACCGCTCGGTGCCCGGCCGCAGCCGTGCCAACGAGCCGACCGTGCCACGCAGATAGGCCGGCCCGGTGTAGGTTGGCGCAGGCGTGCCCCCCGGTGCCTTTGTCGGCGCTACCGGCGTTTCACACCCCCCCATTACCAGGACGCCGCACAGGCCGACGGCCACCAGCGCAACCGCCGCCAAATGGGTATCCAGCCATCCAATAACCCGTCGCCTACCACGCGCGGGGCGGTGGAGGACGCTGCATCTCTGATTGTCTGTCATGGTGATCCTGTGGGTAAAACAAGTGGATCAGGAAGGCCAATATTGTCCGTGTTGGCAGGCCCGCGGTCAAGCCCCACCCAACCCGGCGGAGCGTGCTTCAGCACACGTATCCTCCCTTCAGCACAGTATCCTCCTTCAGCACGACTCTGCCCCCAGAACCCACCCAAAACCGCCCCAAACCCACCCCCAACTCACTGATACACTATGCACTATGCAAGCAGACATCGACCACGTCCTGATCGACCGTGACACCATCAGCCGGCGCCTGGATGAACTGGCCAAAACCATCGCCCAGGACCTCCAGGCCGAGACCAAAGACGGCCCCGGCGAGATCACCCTCGTCCCCATCCTCACCGGCGGCATCATCTTCCTCGCCGACCTCATCCGCAGGCTCCCCATGCCCATGCAGATCCGCGTCATGAGCGTCACCAGCTACCCCGGCACCGCCACCAGCAGCCGAGGCGCCAGCATCGAAGCCGAACTCACCAAGCTCCCCAAAGACCTCAGCAACAACCACGTCGTGGTCGTCGACGACATCCTCGATTCGGGCAACACACTCCGCCTGGTCAAAGAAGTCATCCAGAAACGAAACCCCATCAGCCTCCGCACCTGCGTGCTGCTGAGAAAGAAAATCCCCTCGGCGATGGGATTCGACGTCGACTACTTCGCCTTCGATATCCCCGACGAGTTCGTCGTAGGCTACGGCCTGGACTACAACGACTACTACCGCAACCTCCCGGACATCGTCACACTCAAAAAACACGTCTACGCACAGGCCTGACCTACATGGCAATCATAAACCCTCCAACCCGTCTTTATGCTCCGGCGAAGCCTATGTGCATAGAACAGTTCAACACAAGCCCCAGCACGCAGGCTTGCCGTTTAGCGGCGGATAGCAGATCCGCGCGTTGGCACGACGCCTCATCACACCAAGAGCCATGACCCCCACCGCCACCGAACCACCCCCGACCGGGTCACAACGGACCCGCCCACCACGGCTCCGGGCCTCACCGCCTTACCGCCGACTGGCCGAAGGGCTCACCGGTGAAACCAGTGCCGACGAAGCCGCCGCCCGCGCAGCGGGCATGCTCCCCGCAGAGCTTTTGCAGCCCGGCGAAATCATCATCCTACTGCTGAAACCAAGCGCCTGGTTCATCCTCCTGGCCCCCCTGCGAGCCCTCACCGGGATCGTGGTCCTGGCGATGGCCGTCGACATCGCCAACACCTACATGGGCATGGGCCTGAGCCGACAGAACACCCTGTTAGCCGCCCTCACCATCCTGCTGCTGCGGCTCTTCTGGCAGTTCCTCGAATGGCTCTCCAGGGTCTACGTCCTGACCGACCGCAGGATCATCACCGTCGCCGGCGTCATCCGCGTACGGGTCTTCGAAACCCCACTGCAAAAAATCCAACACACCAACCTGCTATTCAGCCTCCGCGAAAGACTCTTCGGCCTGGGCACCATCGCCTTCGCCACCGCCGGCACCGCCATCGCCGAAACCTACTGGCTCATGCTCCACTCGCCCCTGCAAGTCCACCAAAAAATCGTCCAGACACTCAGCCGCTACCGGCACTGAGTCGCACGGATCCCGGTTGAAACGCAAGTGTCTAAGATCGCCCTCAGCCCCCGGTAATCAACGCGAAGCCGCAAACGCCTGTGCGCCTGAGCCGCTTGCGGCTTCGCGCTAATCCACCTCACGCCGGTACCGCCCCGCTACCTTCAACCGTTTCACATAAGGAGAGCCCGGGCTGTGCCCCGGATGCAGGGGCCAACCGTCATAGGTCGTGACAAATCCCCACCCTTGTTCTGTCTTGCGCATCTTCACTGGGTTCTGCCGGACATATTCGATCGTCCGCCGGATGTCATCGGGATGATCCTGAAACACCTTCCAGCCGGGGCCGCCCCAGACGGGGTGGTCTTGAGAATAGAACCCCGCATCGCGAAGCCGTGAACGGCTTTGATCTTGGAAATTATGGATCATCTCTTCCGCAATATGCTTGTGCTTACGGATCACCATGTGGATATGGTCTGGCATGATCGCGGCGGCGTAGCAGGTATAAAGGTGGTGCCTGATCGTTTCAGCAAAGGCCTCAGCGATCACACCGACACACGCACTATCGAATGTGCGAAGCGGGTGTTGGAGGTTGCTTCCCGCCCGCTCGTAAAACCCACGGATCTCACACGATGCCGGCTGAATACGCTTGCGCCCGTAATGTAGCCGCCCCAAGTCAGCCACAACGTCAGACCGGATAGTTTTGGACATGCTGCCGCGCGGGTCGTTGGGCAGCCACCACCCATAGGCGGTCCACACAAGATGGTAAGCGATGACGATGGGACGCGGTTGGGGGCACAAGTCCAAAATCTCCCAATCAAGGCCGCGAAGCCGCAAGTGGCTCACGCGCTCAGCCGCTTGCGGCTTCGCGCCCGGTTATTTCCCTCGGACCCGCGCCGAATGCGCGTGGCCGTCCAGGCCCTCGGCCTCGGCCATGCGGGCGATGTGGTCGATCGCTAACGCAGGCATCCCGTCGCGGTAAGCCACGGTCCCGGTGCGTTTCAGAAATGTGTAGACGCTGACCCCGCTGGTGAAACGGGCCGTGGTCGCGGTCGGCAAACAGTGGCTCGGGCCGGCGTAGTAATCACCAGCCGCCACCGGGGTCCCGTCACCGATAAACACCTCCCCGGCGTGACGCACTTTTTCTAATAACGCATCGGGGTCGGCGACCGCCAGGTTCACGTGCTCCGCAGCAAAACGGTTCGCCACATCGGCCGCCTCTTGGATATCTTTCACCAACACCGCACACGACTCGTTCTTCAACGCGCGCTCAATCGCGCCTCGTCGGGTGCGCTGGCCGAGTTGGCTCCTCACTTCTGCAACGATCTTGTCCAGCACATCACGCGACCAGACCACCAGGAAGCACTTGCCGGGGTTGTGCTCCGCCTGGGCGATCAGGTCCGCCGCGATCCGCACCGGGTCCGCCGATTCATCCGCGATCGTCACGATCTCGCTGGGCCCATAAAAACCGTCGATCCCCACCGTCCCAGAAACCTGCGCCTTGGCGAGCTGCCCAAAAACATTCCCAGGCCCTGCAATAAAATCCACCGGCCCGATCGTCTTAGTCCCAAACGCCAACGCAGCAACCGCCTCGGCACCCCCCACACGGTAGACCTTGTCGATCCCCAACAGGTGCGCAGTTGCCAACACGATCGGAGAAATATCATCGGGGCCGCGTTCGTCTCCGGGGGGCCGCCGCAACGTCGGCAACGGGTGCACCACACTGATGCGCTTAGGATCGATCCCCGCCACAATCGCCGGGACCGCCAGCATGATGAGCGTCGAAAACAGCAACGCCGTACCGCCCGGGACACACAGCCCCACGCTGTCCACCGGCGTGAACCGCATCCCAAGCTCCGCGCCACCGATCGT